>JAIPCU010000081.1 GCA_021738045.1 Candidatus Methylopumilus sp.
GATCGTGTTGAACCCGCTGCGCTGAACGCCGAAAAAGGTCAGCTAGATTATCTGTGTTTTGAAACGATGGCCGAGGCAACCGTGTCGGCAGCACAAGTACGCGCGCGCCGTGACCCATCGTTTCCGGGTTACGACACCTACTTAGATGATCGAATGAAGGCGGTGCTACCTGCTTGCATCAAAAACGGCACCAAGATCATCACCAATCAAGGTTGGATCAATCCCGACGCTGCGGCCAAGCGCATTGTTTACTGGCTCAATGAATTTGGTTTTAAAGGCATCAAGGTCGCCTCGGTCAATGGCAGCTTGATTACCGAGCATGTGCTTGAGCTGACAGATGTCATTTTAGAAAATGGTCAACCCACTGCCACGCTGAAAGAGAATTTAATTTCTGCTGAAGTCTATCAAGGTGCCGAGCCCATTGTCGAGGCCTTAAAGGCTGGCGCACAAATTGTAATTACGGGCCGTGTCGCCGACCCCTCAATCTTTATGGCGCCAATGATGTATGAGTTTGGCTGGGATCCACTTGATCACGTCAAGCTTGGGCAAGGTAATGGCATCGGTCACTTGCTTGAGTGCGGTGCGCAAGCAACGGGCGGGTACTTTTCAGATCCAGGGTTTAAAGATGTGCCCGAGCCCTGGAACTTTGGCTTTCCGATTGCAGAAGTCAGTCGCGATGGTAGTGCAGTCATTACCAAAGTGGCCGGTACGGGTGGAGCGATTACGCTCGAAACTATTAAAGAACAGATGCTGTACGAAGTGCATGATCCAGCAAATTATCTGACCCCCGATGTCGTAGTCGATTTCACCACCGTGCAGATTGAGCAGGTCGGTGTCGATCGTGTGCGTGTCAGTCATATCGGTGGAAAGCCGCGTACGCCAACCTTGAAAGTCTCTATTGGGTGTACGGAAGGTTTTATTGGCGAGGATATGTTTTTTTATGCCGGCCCTGGTGCTTTGCGTCGTGCCGAGTTGGCTAAGAAAATTCTTGAAGAACGTTTCAAAATCGTCAAGTTGCAGGCCGAAGAGATTCGCATCGATTACTTGGGTTTGAATGCGATTCACGGCGCAGCAACACCTGCCGATGCCCCCGAGCCTTATGAGGTGGCCGTGCGCGTGGCGGCTCGCACCAAGACCCGTGAAGAGGCGGCTAAGGTTGGTCGTGAAATCGATGGCATGGCTGTGTCGGGTATTGCTCACACGGGTAAGCGAGTGCCACATCAGGATCGCACCCGTGAAGTGATCGGCGTGTGGTCATCGCTCGTGGCACGCGAAAAGGTGTTCGCGTCAGTCAATTATTTTGTGAGCTAAGCCATGAAAGTCAAACTACAACATGTGGCGCACGCACGCTCTGGCGACAAAGGTGATACCTCAAATATTGCTGTCTATGCCTATGTGCCGGCGTTTTATCCTTTGCTTAAAGAGCAGCTGACTGCCGAGAAGCTCAAAGCCTTTTACAAAGGGGCGATTAAAGGCCCAGTGACACGCTACGAAGTTGAGAACTTGCACGCGATGAATTTTGTTGCGCAAGGGGCCTTAGGAGGCGGCGTCTCGAGAAGCCTGTGCTTAGACAACTATGGCAAGGCGTTGTCGGCCGCGATTCTTGGTTTTGAAATTGAAGTGCCCGAATCTTTGCGCTCGGCGCTGCGCGGCCAGCACTTATTACAAAACACATAGTTTATCCTTGACCGAATCTATCCATCACTGAATCTATCCTTGACCGAATTTAGCGTTTGACATCGTGATAAGAAAAAAACACACCATTTTGATTGTTGGGGCCAGTGGCGTGGTCGGTGCGGCAGCTTTGAATCATTTTGCAGCCTTGCCCGACTGGAACGTGATCGCCTTATCGCGACGCTTTGTGAATTTGCCCTTTTTGGCACAACATGTCAGTGTTGATCTCACGGATCGCAAAGCCTGTGAGCAAGCAGCTACAGGCCTGTCAGACGTGACGCATATTTTTTACGCAGCGCTCTATGAGTTGCCTGAGCTTGTGGCGGGATGGCAAGACCCTAAACAGATGGCGGTGAACGAGGCGATGCTGCGCAATTTGCTTGATGCGCTTGCACCTGTCGCAAAAAAATTACGCCACATCACACTAATGCAAGGCACCAAAGCTTACGGCGGTCATGTCGAACCGGCGCGTGTGCCAGCAAAAGAGCATTGGCCTCGCCATCCACATAAAAACTTTTACTGGTTGCAAGAAGATTTATTACGTGAACGTCAGACCAAAGCGGCTTGGACTTTCACCATTTTGCGCCCCCAGATCGTATTCGGCTATTCGGTATTTAGCCCCATGAATATTGTCGCAGCCATTGGTGCGTACGCAGCGTTGCAGCGCGAACAAGGTTTGCCTTTAAGCTTTCCGGGTGGTGGGCGTTATATCAACGGCGCCAGTGACAGCCGACTGATTGCTCGTGTGGCTGAGTTTGCCGCGACAAACGAGATCGCAGCCAACGAAACTTATAACGTGGTGAATGGTGACGCACTGGTTTGGCATGATATCTGGGGTTCGATTGCGGCAAAGTTCAAAATGCCGGTGGGTGAGCCTGCGCCGCTCTGCCTTGCCGACAAGATGCCTCAGCACGAGGCGCTTTGGGCGCAACTCTCGAATAAACACGACCTTGCATCCTTCACACTGAGTGAAATTATTTCAAGCTCATGGGAGTTTACCGATCGAGCGTTTGCGCACGGAGTTGAACATCCGGCTGATTCAGTGCTGAGTACGATTAAATTGCGTAAACATGGTTTCGCTGATTGCTATGACACTGAAGAGTCTTTGCATGACTGGCTAGAGCTCATGCAAAAGAATAGATTGTTACCCCGCTAATTAAAATAAAACGTTTTTACTGGAGCGAAGATGAAAAGAATCAAAAACGCCGTCAAGTTGTTTGGATGCTCAGTGATCAGTGCGGCTGCGACGTACCTCGCCTTACCCAGTGCCTCAGCGCAAACGACATTTGCGGACAGACCGATACGCGTGGTCGTACCTTACCCCGCTGGCGGCACAACAGACCTGCTCGCACGCGCGGTCAGTGGCCGCTTAGGTGAGTCGCTTGGGCGCACGGTTGTTGTCGATAACAAGCCGGGCGCAGGCGGCGTGATTGGCTCGCAACAGGTGGCGAAATCAACGCCTGACGGCCATACGCTGGTGTTTGCCAGCATTGCTTCGCACGGCATTATCCCCGCACTACAAACTCCACCGCCCTATGATGCGGTGAAAGACTTTATGCCGATCACCCTGGTCGCTAGCACGCCAAACGTCTTACTTGTGAATGTAGATTTTCCGGCAAAAACAGTACAAGAGTTGATCGTACTGGCAAAGGCTAAGCCCGGCACGATCAACTTTGGCTCGACCAGCCATGGTGGTTCGCCTCACATGACAGGTGAGCTGCTTAAAACCATGGCGGGTATCGATATTGTCCACGTGCCCTACAAAGGCGGCTCGCCGATGTTGATCGATTTGATTGGTGGGCAGGTCGCGATGGGGTTTGATAATCTGCCGTCGTCAATGGCAAATATTCGTGCTGGTAAGGTGCGAGCCTTAGCGGTCACGACAACCACCCGTTGGCCTGGCGCACCCGAAATCCCGACAATGATTGAGGCCGGTGTAGCAGGGTTCGACGTTTCGGCGTGGTTTGGTTTGTTGGCGCCTGCCGGCACTCCACAGCCGTTAATTGATTTGCTGAGTAAGCATTTGATGGCGATCGTTCGTACCGATTCGATCAAGGCGCAATTTTTAGAACTAGGTGCCTTGCCTGTGGGTGATACGCCGGCTGAATTTAAGCGCTTCATCGAAATCGAGCGCGATAAGTGGAGCAAAGTTGCGCAGGCCAACAACATTAAGCTTTAAGAAACTCTAAGGGAAGAAGGGCTGGCTGGCCGAGCGCGCATGGTGAAGTGGTTTGAGACGTGTGAACCAGTGGGCGCAATGTGTACATGTTAAGGCGTTACGCTGGGTCAGCCAAGCAAAGTGGACAGAGGGTTAAAAAATTTTGAAGCAAGCATATATAAAAGGTGTCGGTAACACCCCCTTTGGCCGGCTCGAGGGTCGCAATACCCTCGATCTGATGGCTCAGGCAGCAAACGGTGCGTTGACGTCTGCAGGCTTGGTGCGTGCAGAGATTGATGGCGTGCTGTGTGGGTATGCGACCACGTTACCGCACCTCATGTTGGCCAATTTATTTTGTGAGCGTTTTTCGTTGCGCCCTCAATATGCGCACGGGATGGCAGCTGGTGGTGCTACGGGTGCGGCGATGCTGATGCTCGCGCGCGAACTGGTGCAAAGCGGACGTTGCCGAAATGTGTTGGTGGTGGCAGGTGAAAATCGCTTAAGCGGTCAAACCCGAGACAGTTCGATTCAGACCCTTGCACAGGTTGGCCATGCGGATTTTGAAGTGCCTAACGGCGCATCGGTGCCTGCGTATTACGGCTTGATGGCTTCGCGCTATATGCATGAGGCGGGCATTACCAACGAAGACCTTGCTGAATTTGCCGTGCTGATGCGTAATAACGCGCGCCGCCATCCTGACTCACATCTCACCCAAGAGATCACGGTAGCCGACGTGCTCGCGTCAAAGCCGATTGCCGAACCCCTGCGGTTACTAGACTGTTGTCCGATTTCTGATGGCGCGATGGCCTTGATTGTGTCTTCAGCGCCAAGCGCGGGCGTTCGCGTCAAAATGGTCGGGGCAGGGCAGGCGCATTTTCATCAACACCTGACCGCGTTGCAAGATGTCATGAACACGGGTGCAGGTGCTGCTGCCAAACTTGCCTTTCACGAGGCGGGTTTAACGACCAACGATATTGACTACTTGGGTGTCTACGATTCATTCACCATTACCTTGTTGATGCTGCTAGAAGAACTGGGTTTTGCTGCAAGAGGCCAGGCGGCGCAGCGTGTGCGGCAGGGTGATTTCTCGCAACACGGTGCGTTGCCCTTAAATACACATGGTGGCTTGTTATCGTTTGGCCACTGTGGTGTAGCGGGTGGCATGGCTCACACCGTCGAAGCCTATCGCCAATTTACTGGGCAAGCAGGGGTGCGCCAAGTCAAAACACCCACGCACGCATATATCCATGCGGATGGCGGCGTGATGTCATCGCACGTCAGTTTAATTCTGTCGCGAGAGGGTTAAGCCATGATGACACATCCATCTCTGTCGCGTCAGGGTTAAGCCATGACAACTCATCAATCTTTGTCGATCGAGAACTAAGCCATGACAACCAATCAATCAGTGTTGACGTCTTTGGCTCAACCTTATCTTGAAGGGTTGACAGAACACGTGTTGCGCTATCAACAGTGCACCGCCTGCGCTCGTGCTCAAACCTTGGCGCATGATGCCTGTCAGTTTTGCGGCGCTGAGGCGCTTGTGTGGCACACTTCATCCGGACGTGGGCATGTTCATGCAGTCACTGTGGTCGGTCGAGCACCTTCAGATGCTTTCCGTTCGTTGGCACCCTACACCCTCGTGGTGGTGACACTCGAGGAAGGTGCGCGATTGATGGGGCACGCCACGCCAGGCGTACAAATCGGTGATGCCGTCATCGCAACATTTTTTAAACACCTCGATCAGACGCTTGTGCGTTTTGAACCGCTTGGCTAACGCTTGATTAGATCGTCTACTACTTCAAATTTAAGGCTGTCTTGTGCTTAAGTTCCGTCTAAGAGAAAGACGAGCGCTTGAGCAAGAAGGTCTTTTTATGGTCTACGCTTTTTACCGGAATTTTTATGTCTGACTTGCTAGAAACCGCATTAAATCCTCGTACCGTTGCGATCATTGGCGCCTCTGAAAATATTCATAAAATCGGTGGGCGCCCAATTTATTACATGCAAAAGGCTGGCTTCAAGGGAACGATTTATCCAATCAATCCAAGCCGTGAAGAAGTCCAAGGTTTAAAAAGCTATGCGTCGCTCGCGCAGTTGCCCGAAGTGCCTGAACTCGTGTTGATTGTGGTGGCTGGCGACAAGGCTGTTGAAGCGGTTGAGGATTGCGCCGCGCGTGGCGTGAAGTCAGTGGTGGTGATGGCCTCAGGCTTTGGCGAGACTGGCCCAGAAGGCCGTGCCACTCAGCAGCGCATGACGGATGCAGGGCGTGCAGCAGGTATGCGCATCTATGGTCCGAACACTCACGGCCTGGCAAATTTCGGTACTGGGGCGATTGCAGGGTTCTCGACCATGTTCATTGAACGTCCGCCGCAAGATGGGCCCGTTGCGGTGTTGAGTCAAAGTGGCGGCATGAGTGCGATGGTGTATGGCTTGCTGCGCGAGCGGGGCATCGGTGTGCGTCACGTACACGCTACCGGTAATGAGGCTGACGTCACTGTGGCTGAAATGGCCTGGGCGATTGCACACGACCCTGAAATCAAACTGATGTTGCTGTACCTTGAAAATATTGCCAATCCTGAAATCTTGGCGCGTACCGCCGCGTATGCACGCACGCGTGATTTGCCTATCATCGCAGTCAAGGCGGGGCGTACCGCAGGCGGGCAACAGGCGGCTTCGACGCATACCGGTTCGATGGCGAACGAAGAGCGTGTCGTTGATGCGTTCTTTAAAAAGCATGGCATTTGGCGTGTGCGTGATCCGCATGCGCAAGCCTTGTGCGCGCAGGCCTACTTAAAGGGTTGGCGCCCAACGGGTAATCGCTTGGTCGTGATCAGTAACTCGGGTGCCAGTTGTGTGATGGGGGCCGATGCCGCTGAAGAGAACGGCCTAGAGCTTTCGATCTTGTCGGCGTCGACACAGAAAGCCGTTGCCACATCCTTACCCGGTTTCGCCACGACAACAAACCCGATTGATATCACAGCCGCGTTGTTATCAAACAGCAACTTATTTAGTGAAGTGTTGCCGGCCGTGGCGCAAGATCCGTCGGCAGACATGTTTTTTATTAATATCCCTGTCGCTGGTGCTGGCTATGACGTCGAAGCGTTTGCACGCGATACCGCAAAATTTGAGGCGCTTACTGGTAAGCCCGTTGCGGTGGCCGCCTGGCAAGATACGGTGGCCAAGCCCTTTATCGCAGCGGGTGTGCCAACCTTTGCGAACGAGGCGCAGGCAGTTGGTGTGTTGGGGCAGTTAGCCGCACACACTGCCTTGATGAACGAGTCGTTCGAGCCGTGGCACAATCTTCAGGCGGTTCACGTGCCAGAGGGCGCTGGTGCGTATTGCAGCGAGGCGCAGACTCTGAAGTTGTTGGCTAAGCATGGCATACCAATCGTTAAGCATCAGCTGTGCCAGACAGCGGCTGAAGTGCGCGAAGCCTTTGTTGCGGTCGGAGGGCCTGTTGTGCTTAAGGCGTGTTCGGCCGAAGTGCCGCATAAGTCTGAGTTTGGTTTGGTGGCGCTAGGTGTGCAAAGTGCAGATGTTGCCGCCACAATTTTTGAATCGCAACGCAAAAAACTTACAGAAATGAAGGTCGGCCACGAAGGTATCATCGTGGCTGCGATGAGCCGAGGACGCCACGAGTGCATGGTGGGTGCTCGCTTTGATCCAGTGTTTGGACCCGTCGTGATGATCGGTGCAGGCGGCAAGTATGTTGAGGCGCTTAAGGATTATGCCGTGCTGTTACCGCCTTTTAATCTTGAGCAAGTTGAGACCGCGCTGCGCGGCTTGCGCATGGCACCTCTGTTAGATGGCGTACGCGGCGATGCACCGATGGATGTCAAAGCCTTTGCAGAGGTCGCCGTATCGGTCGGCCGTTTGATGATGGCGGCTGGGTCAACTATCGCGTCGCTGGATTTAAATCCGGTGATGGTTGGCGCGGTCGGTGAGGGGGTTGTCGTGGTCGATGCCTTGCTTGAGCGTGGTGTTCGTAGCTAGGTCTTGCCGCTGGTTGTTCGGTCTGTATGCAACGGGCATTCTGTGCGCGTTGTGCAGGTGAATCGGGCGTGATTCGCAATATAGGCGGGGCTAATAAAGGCTTAGCACACTTATTTCACAGTTTAAATCCCGTCGTTCTGATTGACGCACTCGCCACAGTGCGGCAATATCCTAGACAATCAATACTTAATTTAAGGAAAACACCATGCGCCGTTCACTGCTTGTCGCTGCGATTGCCGCCGCGTTGCTTTTGCCAAGTCTAGGCACCGCTAAAACCTTCAAATGGACCAGTCAGGGCGATATCCTGACGCTCGATCCGCATTCGCAAAACGAAGGCTTGAATATCGCTGCCAACTTGTGGGTGTATGACCCCTTGTTGAATTACAACGACAAGTTTGAGGTGATCCCTGGGTTGGCAACGTCATGGGAACAAGTCAATCCGTCGCTGTGGCGCTTTAAGTTGCGCGCTGGCGTAAAGTTTCATGATGGGTCTGATTTCACTGCAGACGATGTTGTCTTTTCAATTAAGCGTGCCATGGCACCCTCGTCGCAATTCAAGTCGTACGTGGCTGGGATCAGCGACGTCAAAGCGATTGATCCATTGACGGTTGAGATCTCAACCGCAGGCCCAAACCCTGTGTTGTTGCGCCAGTTGCCTTCACTAGGCATCATGAGTAAAGCCTGGTCAGAAAAAAACAACGCAGCCTTACCTCAGGACTTCAATAAAAAAGAAGAGAGTTTCGCCGCGCGTAACGCGATGGGTACCGGCCCCTACATGTTGAAATCTCGTGAGGTCGATATTAAAACGGTGTATGTTGAGAATCCGAACTGGTGGGGTAAACCGACCAAGCAAGGTAACGTGACTGAGATTGTTTACACACCGATTAAGCAAAACGCTACGCGCACGGCAGCGCTGTTGTCGGGTGAAGTGGATTTTGTGCTGGACCCCGCAGCGCAAGATATCGAGCGCTTGCGTTCTCAAGTCAAAGTGTTGGATGGTAACGAAAATCGTACCATCTACATTGCGATGGATCTGCAAAGCCCTGAGTTGAAGTACAGCAACATCAAGGGCAAAAACCCACTGACTGACGTTCGGGTGCGCGAGGCACTCTATCGTGCGATTGATATTGAGACGATCAAAAAAGCAGTGATGCGTGGGATGTCGTTACCCACCGGCGCAATGATTTCGCCTCAAGTCCATGGCTACTCAGAGGCGCTTGGTAAACGAGTCCCCTATGATTTAGTCAAGGCTCGTGCCTTACTCAAAGAGGCTGGGTACGACAACAATCTTGAGTTTACGATTGATTGCCCAAATAACCGTTACATCAACGACGAGGCCATTTGCCAGGCTGTCGTAGCCATGTGGGCCAAGATTGGTGTTAAAACCAAACTCAACGCCATGCCTCGGGCAACGTTCTTTCCAAAGGTTGCCAACGGCGACACCAGTATCTACTTGTTTGGCTGGGGCGTGCCAACTTTTGATGCGTACTACACACTTGAATCCCTGATTCGTAGCAAGGCTACTGGAGCTGCCGGTGCGTTTAACTACGGCGGTTATTCAAATCCAAAAGTCGATGCGCTGATCGATGCGATCAAAACAGAGATCGACGATGCCAAACGCACTGCGATGATTCGAGAAGCCTTTACGATCCATGCGCAAGAGTTCGGCACGATCCCTTTGCATGACCAAGTGATCCCTTGGGCCATGAAGAAAAACATCGACATCAAGCATCAGCCGAATAATCGCCCGGTGATAGAAAGAGTCATCATCAATTAATCCCCTTAACAGTCTTGACTGGGCAAACGCTTAGTCAAGACTGTTCTCAGTCGAGAACCCATGTTTGCTTTTATTTTGCGCCGGTTGCTACAGGCCGCGGGCGTTTTGCTTGCGGTTGCGCTTCTTGCCTTTGTGCTCTTTCAGTACGTGGGCGACCCGGTCATGATTATGTTGGGGCAAGAGGGTACGCCTGCAGAGCGTGATCAGCTTCGCAAAGACTTAGGTCTGAGCGACCCAGTGATTGTGCAGTTCTACCACTTTCTGACGAACGCGATTCAAGGTGATTTTGGCCTGTCGTTGCGGCAAGGTCAAAAGGTCTCAACGTTGCTGCGTGAACGTTTGCCTGCCACGTTAGAGCTCTCGATCGCTGCCGCCTTAATTGCGTTGCTGGTAGGTTTACCCTTGGGCGTGTATA
Organism: Candidatus Methylopumilus sp.; assembly: GCA_021738045.1. Classification (GTDB taxonomy): domain Bacteria; phylum Pseudomonadota; class Gammaproteobacteria; order Burkholderiales; family Burkholderiaceae_B; genus Zwartia. The sequence continues at coordinate 10,015 of JAIPCU010000081.1, forward strand.
CCGCGTTAAAGCGCCACGGCAAGCTGTCACAAGCGCTCTTGGCTTTTTCGTTGTTGGGTGTATCCCTGCCGACATTTTTAATTGGGATCTTGTTGATCTTGGTTTTTTCAGTGTCGCTGGGCTGGTTACCGAGCTACGGTCGCGGTGACACGATTAAGCTTGGCTGGTGGTCGACTGGCTTACTGACAAAAAGCGGTTGGACGCATCTCGTCTTACCGGCTGTGACGCTATCACTCTTTCAAGTTGCCCTCGTCTTGCGTTTGGTGCGCTCTGAAATGCTTGAGGTGTTGCGTACCGATTACATTAAGTTTGCTCGCGCACGTGGCTTGACCAGACGAGCCATCCATTTTGGGCATGCCCTGAAAAACACGCTTGTACCAGTGATCACGATCATGGGGCTTCAGTTAGGCGGGATCATCGCCTTCGCAATTGTGACTGAAACCGTTTTTCAATGGCCTGGCATGGGGTTGCTGTTTATTCAAGCTGTGCAGTTTGCTGATATCCCAGTGATGGCAGCGTACCTGTGTTTGATTTCTCTCATTTTTGTATTGATTAATTTGACGGTGGATTTGTTGTATTTTGCGGTCGACCCCCGCTTAAGAGCCGGCTTAGGCAAACACTCGGGTGGGCACTGATGAGAAGCGCCCTCGCAAAATTTTGGGAAGGTGATCTCGCTTGGTCGTGGCGACATACGCCTGTGGCAATTGTTGCCACAGTGTTGTTAGCGATTTTGCTGATTGCTTCGTTCGGCGCAGATGTGTTGGCACCACACAATCCGTTTGATCTTGCCACCATCAATTTGATTGATGCCTTAAAGCCTCCTGTGTGGCACGTTGACGGCACGCAAGAGTATCTGCTGGGTACAGATAGCCAGGGCCGTGATCTGCTCTCTGCGCTGATGTACGGCACGCGCGTGTCTTTGCTGATTGGTTTGGCGGCTGTGTTTGGAGCGATGGTTTTAGGAATTGTGCTGGGTCTGATCTCGGGCTATGCCGGCGGTCGCATTGATGCCTTGATTATGCGTATTGCCGATGTGCAGTTATCGTTTCCGGCAATTTTGATTGCGTTGCTGATTGACGGCGTTGCGCGCGTTGTGGTGCCGGGCGACATGCATGAGGTGATTGCGTTTCCGGTGTTGGTCGGTGCGATTGCACTGGCCGGCTGGCCTCAATATGCACGTACCGTGCGCGGCTCAACACTGGTTGAAAAAAATCGTGAATACGTGCAAGCAGCGCGCGTGATCGGGATTTCTTCGCCGGTCATTATGTTCAGACACGTACTGCCCAACGTACTTGGGCCCGTACTCGTGTTGGCAACAGTGCACTTGGCCACTGCGATCATCACCGAGGCGACTTTATCCTTTTTAGGAGTGGGCGTACCCCCGACGTCGCCCTCGTTGGGTACCTTGATTCGCGTTGGTAACGACTTTCTGTTTTCAGGTGAGTGGTGGATTACGATTTTTCCGGGCGCGGCGCTGGTGTTATTGGTGTTGTCGGTCAACTTGTTGGGTGACTGGCTGCGTGATGCCTTGAACCCGCGTTTAAGCTGAGCCGCCTGATGACAACAATGACAAATACTCAAGGTCTGAACAACGGTGCAGGCGGCGTAGCAGCGTTAAATTCTGTTGAACGGGGCGCGGCCAACAATTCAACTAATGTTCTTGAAGTTAAAAACTTAAGCGTCGAATTCACAACGCGTCACGGCACGCTCAAAGCCTTAAACGAGGTGTCGTTCAGCATTGCAGCGGGCGAGGTTGTGGGTGTGGTCGGTGAATCGGGCGCGGGCAAATCACTGACTGGCGCTGCGATTATTGGCCTGCTTGAGCCGCCGGGGCGTATCTCTGGTGGCGAGATTTTGCTGGCGGGGCGTCGCATTGATCAATTGCCAGATGATCAGATGCGCAAAATCCGTGGTCGCGAGATCGGTGCAATCTTTCAAGATCCGCTGACGTCTTTGAATCCGCTGTATACCGTTGGGCATCAGTTGACTGAAACCATCGTGACGCACTTGCCACTCACTTGGGCGCAAGGGCGCAACCGTGCGATTGAATTGCTTGAGGCGACTGGGATCCCAGCAGCGCGCGAACGTATCGATCATTATCCGCATCAGTTTTCAGGTGGCATGCGCCAACGCGTGGTGATTGCCTTGGCGCTGGCAGCTGAGCCCAAGCTGATCGTGGCCGACGAACCCACCACCGCGCTCGACGTGTCGATTCAAGCGCAGATTATTGAATTGCTTAAAAAGCTATGTCGCGAACAAGGTGCTGCGGTCATGCTCATCACCCACGACATGGGTGTGATTGCCGAAACGGCTGACCGTGTAGTGGTGATGTACGCCGGTCGGATTGCCGAAGTTGGCAAAGTGCGTGACGTCATTCATGCGCCACGGCACCCTTATACGGTCGGTCTGATGGGTTCAATCCCCTCTATTCACCAACATGTTGAGCGCTTAGTGCAGATTGATGGCACGATGCCGCGCCTGAACGCGATCCCGCAAGGGTGTGCGTTCAACCCAAGGTGTTCCAAAGTGATGGATCGTTGCAAGCTAGAGCGCCCCGAGCTTCAAACACGTGAGAGCTCGCAGGTGGCTTGCTGGTTGCACACAGAGG
>JAIPCU010000082.1 GCA_021738045.1 Candidatus Methylopumilus sp.
GTGACCGCGGCCAACAGAACAAGCACTCAAGTCTGTGCCCCCAATGGGCTCTGCATATCACCACTTTTTACTAAAGTAGGGAATGTTGCAAGCAAGTACTCAGTGGCTGCTACCAGCTGGACCAACACCACCACGAATGTCATGACGCTCTCCCAAATCCCTTATGTCGACGGCGCGGTCACGGCTGCGCAGATCGACCCAGCAGGCAGCGTTTTCTCGATGACAACCGATGACAAATTTCGCTACTTGAAAGGCAACGGTTTGCCAAATACGCCGATGGGAAATTTTCCGGTGCAGCCGGGCACAGCGGCCTATCCTTATTACTCAGCCTTGCCGGGCGGAACGGATCCACGAACGGGTCAAGCCTATTCGTCTGCAGCCGCGATTGGTATTTCTCCTTACGACCTGACCAGTAAGTTACCGTTAAACCCGGTGGTAACAGGTTTTAATCCGATCAACTCGCTGATCATTGGCATCACGTTGACTGGGGCCGCTTGGCATGTAGAAATCGCAAACGACTCTAATGGTAATTGGTATAACCCGACTAATGCGCTCCCGCATGATCAGTGCTTTGGTCATCCATATTCCCAGCAATATCACTATCATGGTTACTCTTGGAAGTGTTTCCCGAATCAGGGTACCTCGGGTCATTCGCCAGTACTTGGTTACGCACTGGATGGCTTTGGGATTTTTGGCCCACGAGGTGTGGATGGAAAAATGGTGACGAATGCTGAGTTAGATGAATGCCATGGCCATACACACCCCGTTGAATGGAACGGTACGATTCAAAATATTTACCATTACCATGTCAACAATCAATTTCCTTTTGCTGTAGGGTGTTTTCGAGGGACTCCTGACTACAACGCGGCACTTGGCTCCGCTGCCATGCAACAGGGTATCCCTTATTCGCAATTACCTAACCTTGCAGTACCGCAGTAATGGCAAATTGACTCGCCCCTGACGTGCCTTACAAAATCAGTGCGGTGAGCGCTGGCAAGAGTCACACCTTGGCTCTTTTGCACACAGGCGAGGTACTGGGGTGGGGCGGGGCGGGCAGTGGGCGCTACTCTTCAGAGAATGTCGACATCTGTAGCACTGGCAGCGCGAATCGAGACCCAGTATACGTTGGGCAGTCTGCACGATTTTCTTTCGTGTCGGCAGGCTACGGTGTCAGCCTAGGGTTGTCGGCCAAACAAGAGTTACTCGTTTGGGGTTGGAATCCACTTGGTGTTGGCGACGATCAGGCAGTTTCTGAGATACCCGCCCTGATAAAAGCCGTCAGTGCACCGGTCTGTGTTGCGGCAGGGCAGTCAATCTTTGCCGCAATCGACCAAGCAGGCAGTCTCTACACTTGGGGGCTCAATGTTGATCATGCTTTGGGTCGCAAGACTGAACAAATGAATGCTTTGCCTGAGATAGTGCGCGGCTTACCAGCCATGCAGGCGGTAGCCTTGGGTGACAATTTTATGATTGCGTCATCAAGCGCAGGTGAGGTTTTTTCTTTTGGCAGTAACACTGCTGGGCAATTAGGGCTCGGGCACCTAAAAAATGAAGGCATGGTCGAGCAGGTACAAATCCCCGCTTCAAAAGACGCAGCTTCAAAAGATACTGTTTTGAAAGACACTGTTTTAAAAGATACCACCTCAAAAGATGCGGCGGCAAAACTCAACGCTTCAATTAAAAGTATCGCCGTCGGTGCGACGCACGTCTTAGCGCTGTGCCGTGAAGGCAACGTTTATGCCTGGGGCAGTAATCAATATGGGCAATTGGGTCATCAACGCAACCGTTATGACAGTCAACCGGCTTTGCTCGAGATGCCAGAAAAAATAACAGCGCTCGCAGCCGGTACACATTTTTCGTTGGCGTTAACAGAGTCAGGTAACGTCTATGCTTGGGGATGGAACGGTTTTGGCCAACTCGGCGTGAATGATACGCTGCCTCGAAGCACACCGACAAAAGTGCCGAGGCTTGCCCAAGTTCAAGCAATCGCAGCGGGTGAGATGCACGCTGTGGCCATTGGTCAGCGTGCTTTGTACGGTTGGGGAAGTAATGAAGCGGGTCAACTGGGCCGCTCAGCCCAACCGCAATTGACACCCTATCCTTTTTGGGAAAATGGCTAACGTGTCTATGACTCACGCGCCTATGACCAACGACCTTGAACAAGCGAATACCAGGCGTCAATTTTTGCGCTATGGCTTGAGTATTGCCTCAGGCATCGTGGTGCCGCTTGGCTTAACAACGTGCGAACAAAACGAGGGTGATCGCAACACACTGCCTGTGCAGACCTTTGTGCAACCACCTCTGCTCGAGGCAAAAAATGGTTTGTTGGATGTCACACTGACGGTCTCATATTTTGACACCCAGTTATCGGGCTCAAATCCGAAGGTGCGGCATCCGGTGTCATTACGCGCCTACGGTTATGACTCTCAGCGCGCGGGTTACTGCGGCCCCACCTTCGTTGTACGTGGCGGTGACGAGTTGCGGGTGCGGTTGCTGAATCAATTGCCAGAGAATCCTCCGTTTCAAGCCTTTCGCGATCCGACAAATTACATCAAGCCCAATACGACCAACTTGCATGCACACGGTTTGCATGTGTTTCCGGGTATTTATGACGATGTCACGCCGCCCGAGTATGGCGACTATGTCGTCGATCCAAACTACGGTGGCGTCGTACCAAATGGAGACTCCCGCCAGTACGTGTATCGCATACCCAAAGATCATCCTGCCGGACCGTTCTATTACCACCCCCAATACCATGGCTCAAGTGCCTTGCAAGCCGCGAGTTTGATGTCGGGCGCGATCCTGGTGCGCGGTGCCGTGGACGACTTGCCAGACATGGCTCAAGCGAACGAGTTGATTTTTTTATTTCAAGCGCCTTATTTTGCGTTGAATACATTTTTGAATGACGGCATCGGTGTTGCGGATGGCCGCTTAGAAAAGTTTCGTCAGCTAACTCAACACCCAACCGGTCGAGGGTTAAAGAAAAATAGTGCTGATGAAGCGTACAGCGATGCGCAACCGGTTTTGATTAATGGTGTGCGTCAACCTACCATCGTGATGCGAGTTGGCGAAGTACAGCGCTGGCGGTTGATTAATACTCAGGTGTTTAATTCTTTGAACCTCAGTCTGGATAGTCACGTTCTGAAGCAGTACACAGCGGACGGGTGGGGTAGCGCTGAGTATGTTGATCATGGCGATGCTAGAACAACGAGCGGGCTGAGTTTGCGCTCCGCGCCAGTCAAGACGACCGGGCTTGGTTTGCAACCCGCACCAGATCACACGCCCGGTGTTGGTTTGCAACTCGCACCAGGTAATCGCGCCTCGGTCGTGATTCAGGCCGGTAAACCCGGAACGTATTACTTGCGTGGCTTACCTATAAAAATTTCAGAAGGGGCGCAACCAATCGTATTGCCAGAAGATATCTTGGCAAAAGTGATTGTGATCGATTCTAAAGACACCATGTCAATACCGAGTGCGCCGTTGCCAGTCAGCCGCTTTTTAGAGCCCATCACAGACGAAGAGTTTGCGAATCATGGCGGTAAAAAACGCAATATTATTTTTAAGATGACCGGTAATGAGTCGTTGTTCAAGGCGCAACAAGCGCTTGGTCCGTTAGCGCAGGCCGCAGAAGTGTGGGGATCGCTTGTCGCCAAGGCTGAAAAGTCTTATCAGCACAACAAATTGCAGCTTCAACAAAAGCTCGCTTTAACCTTCGGATCCACGTCGCAAGCACCAATCTACCCACCGCCGCCAGACCTAACCCCACCATTTGATATTCAAGCAGCCAACACCCTCAATGAGATTGCGATACTGGATGCGGTTGAAGAGTGGACCGTCTTCAACATGAATCACCTGTCGCATGTATTTCATATTCACGTCAATCCGATGTACATCATCAAAGTGAATGGTAAGCCCGTTGAGCCCTATTGGTGCGACACGGTCGCGTTGCCCGCAGGTGGTACCAGCCAAAACCCCAGCTCAATCACTTTTAGAATGCGCTTTAAGAATTTTGTTGGCCCTTATATTTTGCATAATCAGCGACTGCAAGCGAGTGACCTCGGGATGATTCAACGGGTTACTGTTGTCCCGTCGGGGCTGACCTGATACGACTCGGCTAATCATTCGTTACTTCGCATATTTCGTTAAAAATTTTGCACTGAAGTGCTGAACGCATCGAAATAAATAACCTGCGTACTCCAAGGTTTGGCGACCGAAGAAATAGAAGAGTTGTAGATTCCAATTTTCAGGCTGATGTTGGCAGAAGGGTTTGGCAAGGTTGCGCGTGCTTCATTAATGATAGGTTTGTCGTTCGCGTAAGCTTGAAAAAAGCCATCACCCGAGCTCGAAGATTTGATCACGAACTTTATCTTGATCCACTTATCAAAGGGGCTGCCGTCGACGGGGACTTTAGCGTTTTGCGCCCATGTGAAGTCTTGATGTGTTTGAACGAAGAGCGTTCCGGTGCTGTCAATCAACAGATAGGCTAAAGCCCCGTAGCCATTGCTCCCTAGGCCGGGGCAGGGGGAAGCGCCACACTGCCAGTTTATTTGAGTCAAAACTGTGAGCGGCGCCGCACCAGTTTTATTCCAGGGCGGTTGAAAATTGGACTGTGCCGGAATGTAAACATAATATTCATAGGTGATGATTTGACCGGCTGTTGAGCCACCGACAACTTGGCGAATTTCAAAGCGGCTTCGATCAGAGGTGCAGTCCGAGACTACAGCTGAGCCTGACAGAAATGTTTGAGATGAATCACAATCACCTGGTCTGAGTTCAACGCGTACAGATTTGGTTCCTGACACGGTTGGTTGGTTACCGGCTTGGTCTACTACCAAACAGCCCCAAGGGGTTGTTCCGGTACTAGATTGAAAGCGAATATTCCCGAAAGCATCCGAATCACCGAAACTACCGGCGCATGGTGTTCCGCCTGGAGTCGATAAACTAATTGAAGATTTTGCCGATGAGTTGGATGAACCGCTGTCGCTTTTACCTCCACCGCCATCCCCACAGGCGATCAGGAGTCCCAAAATAAGTGATCCACCCAGCCAGCGCGTTATCGGATTCTTCATCGTTGCAGCCTAAAAAAAGTGTGATTGGCGTCGTGCCTGCTCAGACACTTCTTAGGCGCTAGGGTAACCCTAATATATGGGTTCACACATCGCAATCACGAACAATCCGAAATGACAGGCATTTATATAATGACAAATAGTTGATTTTCAAAAAAAAACGCTTGCAGCGATGTTAAACTGAATAAAGAATAAATAATTCAAAGAGTTACAACAATACCCTCAAAGTCGTCTCCCCCTCATGCGCCTTATTATTCGTTGCCCTGTACGGCCTATTGCAATCAACGCTGAAGACTGGTCAGCGCAGGATTTGTATTTTTCGTGGGCGCAGAACAATGAAGCTGATTTTGAAAAGGTTTTGGATTTAGACGCGTTACCTGTCGCGGATTCCGTGCTTGCGCTGATTCCTGGCATTGATGTGCGACTGACAGAACTCAAAGTGCCAGCAGTGAGTACAAAGAAAATTCAGCAGATCTTACCGATGCTGATCGAAGATGAATTATTGTCGTCACTGTCGAACACCAATATTCAGTTGCTGCCGCAAGCATTGAATCAATCCTCAGACTTACGATTAGTGAGCGTGATAAATCGTGATTGGTTATTGTGGCTCAGTCAAAAACTCGCCGTGCTTAATTGTGAAAAGATTCAGCTGATTTCAGAAAGCATGTTGCTGCCGGTATCGAATTTGGTTGTGTTTTTTCAGCAAGAAGATTCAACAAATTTCTACACCTCTAAAAGATCGGCGAGCAATGTTATATGTTGGTCGCAACCGACCGGTGAACCCGTGCTTGAGACTGAAGAACAGCACACTCAGCCCGACTTACAAGAGCTATCCGCTGCGTTATTGATCAGCGGGATCACCACAGAAAAAAAATCTTACGAGTCGATTAACTTATTACCCGACGAGTTCTACGATTTCAGACGAGAAAGTCAAAGTGAATTACAACATTGGCTGTCGCGAGACTTATGGAAGGTACCCCTGAGATGGGCGAAATATGCCACGCTGACACTTTGTGTCAGTTATCTGGGCTACCTCTGTACCCTAGTATGGCAAGACAGACAGTGGGAAGCTCTTTTACAGAGTGCAGCCAATCAAGTCCTGTCAGAGCGTGTCGATGGTCAAGCAAGTTTTACAAGATTGGTGAACGCCAGTTGCCTCGCCGCGCACAAAAACCTTGAGAATTGCGCTGGAGACCTTGAAAAACAGTTATTGGCGCTACAAAACGTACTGAAAGATACCCCGTCCGAGGCATTAAAGAGCTTGGAATACTCGAGAAAGGGCTTGGCCTTCGAGTTGCAAACATCGCTTCTGTCGAATACTCAGCGGCTCGCTGTTTTGGAAGACCAATCAGTTCAGAGAATGAGCCCAACGCGGTTTTTGTTGAGCCCTTACGCGAATCTTGCTGATGACTAGCTTCTCACCGTCGCCCGTGACGAAAAAAAATCGTCTGCAGAGTGTTAAGCGATTGCCTCCTAGGCTTGCAATTGGGATGGGCGTTTGTCTGTTCATGGGTGTTCTGTGGTTTTTGATGATTCAGCCCTTGCAGCACACCCTCGAACAACGCTTGCAAAGATACCCAAGCCAATTAATGAGCATTCAAGAACTCAATCGAACGCTGCTCACGTATAAAGACAAGACTGTAAAAATCACGAGTTTGTCAGAAAATGAGGTAGCTGCCTTGCAACAAAAGCTGTTTGCTCAAGGTGTCAAATTTACCTTGGCTCGACTAGAGAATGCGGATGCCGTGCAGCTAGACCTAAAAATCGACGAGATAGAGTTTAGTCGTTGGCTTGCGCTGCTGGTGGATTTTCGACAAAACTATGCGTTGTACGCGAGTCATGTTGTTCTCAAAAAAAATGATGGCATAGGCGTTGTTCAAGTCAGTGCTACCTTGGTGCAAGTGCGATGACTCTACAATTTGAACGCCTGTCTTTCCGTTTCGGGTGGCCGAGTCGAATCGCGCTGCTGGCTACCTTGCTGATTCTTGTGGCCGCTTATTTTCCGATACGGTGGCTGAGTGCAACCGTTGCAAAAACGACAAGCTGTCAGGTGGCGGTGCTCCAACCCGAGGGGACCCTTTGGAAGGGCAGTGCTCAGCTTGGATTTTCAGATATTCAACCGGGCGCATCAGAGACGTGTCGCACCCCCCAGATAAGTTCTGAACGATTTGCCTGGACAACCCAGTGTTCAGTGTCTAATTTGAAGTGCAAGTGGATCATTCAGTATGCCAGTATCGCGAGGCCGCTCGAGCTCACAGTGCATCCGAGTGCGATCACGCTCGCTAGCAATCAAATTGAGCTACCCGCTAGCATGATTGAGGTTGCGGGTGGTCTCATGCGCTCTTTGCATCTTCGTGGAAAGCTAGCCATCCGTTGGGAAGATCTGGTTTGGGATTCGTCTCCGAGAGGTCTTGTAGAGGCTCGCTTTCTGAACATCACGAGCCCAATCAGCCCGGTGAAACCACTGGGCAGTTATGCCTTAACGTTTCAGCTCAAGCAGGCGTTAACGTTAGATGTTTCGACGCTCAATGGCCCCTTGCTGTTAACGGCAAACGGCACCGTTGAAAAAGGGCGGTTGTCTTTGCAAGGCGAAGCCACAGCCCCACCAGAATCGCTTGATTCCTTAATTGGCTTGCTCTCAATCATTGGTAAAAAAGACGGCGCTCTTTACCGCTTTAAAATTTAAGGCTCATTATGTTTCGTTTATTTAAAACTACGCTCACGCTTGTGTTGACCCTCTTGGTGCAACAGAATATTTTTGCGCAAAGTAGTGGGATCAACTTGTCGTTTAATAATGCGGACGTCGAAGCGGTCATTTCGACCGTTGCTCGGGCCACAAATCGAACGATTGTGGTTGATCCAAAAGTGCGAGGCAAGATTTCTTTGAGCAGTAGCCAGCCCCTTACGCCCGATCAGGCAATTGACAGTTTGTCGACAGCCCTTCGAATGAATGGCTTTGCACTCGTCAATACGGCTGGTGGCTACCGTGTTGTGACAGAGGCAGATGCAAAACTTCAATCTTCTCAGACCTACACCTCAACGACGGGTGTGACCGGTGATCAAATTATTACCCGCGTCTTTCAATTAAATTTTGAATCCGCAGCAAATGTCGTCGCCATTATCAGGCCTTTAGTTTCACCCAACAATACGATCAATGCCTTGCCGGGTAACAACTCAATCCTTGTGACAGATTACGCCAGTAACATCGGGCGTATTGAAAAGATTATCCAAAGCGTGGATAACCCCACTAGTACCAAAGTTGAAACGATTGCCTTAAAAAATGCGCAAGCGAGTAAAGTGGCCAGCCTAGTGAATCGAGCGCTAGAAACCAGTGTGCCTCAGGGTAGCGATCCGATGTCGAAACCCACCATTCTGGCAGATCCCAGAACAAATTCTTTAATCATTCGGGGCGGTAACGCCGAGCGGTTGGCACAAATTCGAAGGCTCGCGGCTCAGCTGGATGCGTCAAAAAATGTGGGCAATATCTATGTCGTACCGTTAAAAAATGCAGAGGCGGCTAAGTTAGCGATTACCTTGCGGGCCCTTGTGGCGGCCGATAACTCATCGGCCGATTCTACAAACATCAATCCGCAAGGCAACGCCAACCTGAATGCGCAGGTACCCAATCAAGGCGCGATCAACCCAATGACTGCGGTCGGGTTGAACAGTGCAAACCCCCTTGGCGGCGGACCCTCTGCAGCGGCATCGTCTGCCTTAACAAGTAGCAGTGCTCCCTCTACCGGAGGCGTCATTCAGGCCGACCCTAATACAAACTCGCTCATTATTACCGCCACCGAACCGGTTTATAAAGATCTATTGAGAGTGATCGAGCAACTCGATCGCCGTCGGGCTCAGGTTTATATTGAATCGATGATCGTTGAGTTAACTGCTGCGAATGCGGCCGAGTTGGGCGTTCAGTGGCAGGCGCTCAATAGTTCGAACACGGCGTATGCCGGAACAAACTTTAATGGGCCAGCAGCCTCGGGTAATACCAATATTTTTGGCGCAAGTGCTGCGATCAACTCTGCGCTCGGAACTGCTGCGGCAGGTGCTGCGATTCCGGCACTAGGTCTTGGGCTCAATATCGGTTCGATCACAAATTTTGGTAGCAATTTGGCGTTTTCTTCATTGCTCAGGGCTGTGTCTACTATTTCTGGTGCAAACGTTTTATCGACCCCCAACTTAATGACCCTCGACAATGAAGAGGCACGCATCATTGTTGGCCAAAATATCCCGATTGTGACGGGCTCTTATGCTCAAACTGGAAGTACTGCGACGGTTACCCCGTTTCAAACCTACACGCGGCAGGATGTTGGCTTGACACTGCGTGTACGTCCGCAAGTCTCAGAAAATGGCACGGTGAAACTTCAGATTTTTCAAGAAGTGTCGAGTATTCAAGATGTCTCAAGTACGACCGGTATCATCTTGAACAAAAGAAACGTCGAGTCAAATGTGATTGTTGAGGACGGACAAATTATTGTTTTAGGTGGCCTCATTGGTGATAACTATACGGACGGCAGTTCGAAGATTCCGTTGCTAGGTGATCTGCCGTTAATCGGCGGTCTGTTTAGATACGATAACAAGTCTAGAACCCGAACAAATTTAATGGTCTTTATACGCCCTTCGGTTTTGCGCAACAATGAACAAAACAATATTTTTTCAAATAACAAGTTAGATGATTTAGAAGAAAAACGTAAAACGTTTGTGCAGGCTCCGTTGCTACTTAAAAAAGAAAATTTGACTGCAACGACCTTGAGAGATATCAGAGACATCATGCATGATGTCGCACCATGACGAAAATCCCTTTTTCATTTTCTAAAAGCCACGAGGTCTTATTGCTAGATCAGCTAGCAGAGACGCCGACGCTCTTTTTTAGCCCTAAAACAAAGCCCTCAACGCTGCACGAGGTTGCGCGTAACGTCGGCCCACTGCGCTTTTGTAAAAAGAGCTCTGAAGAGCTTCTTGCCATGATCAGTCAAGAATATGCTCAAAACGAAACGGATGCTGCGACGGTCGTGGATGAGCTAGAAGAGAATGTTGATCTCGCGCGCTTAATGCAAGACATCCCACTGACCCAGGATTTGTTAGAGCTCAAAAATGATGCGCCCATCATTCGTATGATCAATAGTTTGTTTAAACAAGCGAGCCGTGACAGTGCGTCAGATATTCATCTTGAAGCCTACGAAAAGCAATCTGTGGTGCGGTTTCGGGTAGATGGCAATTTACGCGATGTCGTGGATTTGAAGCGAGGTCTGCATGCAGCCTTGGTATCCAGAATTAAAATTATGGCTTCGCTGGATATCGCTGAAAAGCGTATGCCTCAGGATGGCAGAATCTCATTGAGAGTCGGCAGTAAAGCGCTAGATATTCGGGTGTCAACCTTGCCCACTGCGCACGGTGAGCGTGTGGTGATGCGTTTGTTAGAAAAAAATTACTCGAAATTAGATTTGAAAACGCTCGGCATGGCGCCAGATACTGAGAAAAGTTTTTTAGAACTGATTAACAAGCCTTATGGGATTGTGTTGGTCACGGGCCCGACTGGTAGTGGCAAAACCACCACGCTGTACAGCGCATTGCTAACCTTGCGCTCGCAAGTCAATAACATTATGACTGTCGAAGACCCGATTGAATACAATTTAGAGGGGGTTGGGCAAACGCAGGTGAATTCGCGTATCGAAATGAATTTTGCGCGTGCGCTTCGCGCCATTTTGCGTCAAGATCCGGATATTGTCATGATTGGTGAGATACGTGATTTAGAGACTGCGCAAATTGCGGTGCAGGCCTCGCTCACTGGGCATTTAGTTCTAGCGACACTTCACACAAATGATGCAGCTTCGGCCGTCACGCGTTTAATCGATATGGGGATTGAACCGTTTTTGTTGTCTTCTTCGTTACTCGGTGTGTTGGGTCAGCGTCTCATCCGCTTGACCTGCACGGTTTGTCACGGCCAGGGCTGTGCAGAGTGCACGCAATCTGGCTTTAAAGGTCGTGCGGGCATTTATGAGTTGATGACAACCTCTGTTGAGTTAAAAGAATTAATTCATCAAAGTGCGTCAGAGGCACAAATTCGGCAAAAAGCACTCGATACCGGGATGCGCTCGTTGGTGCAAGATAGCGAAAGGTGGGTTCGCGCGGGGATGACCACCCCTGCAGAGGTGGGTCGCGTGACCGGTGCAAATCAGTTGGACATTTGACGATGCCACTCTTTCAGTTCGAAGCTGTGACTTATGCTGGTAAAACAGAACGGGGCACCGTCGAGGGCGAAAGCGTACGTGCCGTCAGACAGCTTTTGCTCAATAAAGAGTTGGTACCTATTTCAATTACCGATGTGGCGCTCACGCAAGCAGCGGTCAAAGAACGCAGCTTATTTTCAAGTCAGAGGTCGATCTCTGCAAAAGATCTGGCCATTTTGTCAAAACAGTTGGCGCTTCTGGTCAGATCAGGAATCTCGATCGAGGATGGTTTCACTATTCTTTCTGAAGATTCGAGTATCAAAAAGCACACGCGTAAAGTTCTTGAGTCAATCTTGGTAGACATCCGTTCTGGCATGCCGCTCTCTCAAGCCCTTGCCAGTCACCCTCAATCCTTCGGTGCGTTTTATCAAGGTATCGTCGCGGCGGCTGAACAATCTGGGCAAATGGCAGAGGTGCTCACGCAGTTGGCCGTGTTTTTAGAAAAAAGAGAAGCGCTTAAGCAAAAAGCCTTGGGGGCCTTAGTTTATCCGGCGACATTGCTGAGTGTTTCCTTTGCCGTCATCATCTTTTTGATGACGTATGTCGTCCCCCAAATAGTTCGCGTGTTTGAATCGACCAAACAAAAATTGCCTGCTATCACTCAAGTTGTGATGGCGGTGTCTAATTTTTTAAGCCAGTGGGGGCTCATTCTTTTGCTGGCAGGGTTGCTCGGTACGTTGCTCTTTAAATATTTGCTGCGCAGCCCCGAGTTTAAATATCGCTGTGATGCGCTGTGTTTAAAGATTCCGGTTGTGGGGCCCTTACTTCTTGAGTTTGAAACCGCCAGATTTGCCGGAACAATGGCCTTACTGGTAGGTGCCAATATTCCGATCCTCTCGGCATTGCATTACTCAAAAAATACGCTCTCTAACCTGGTGTTGAAGCAAACCATCGAGCTCGCTGAAGCGCGGCTCTCTGAAGGTTCGTCGCTGGCCAAGGCGATTGCGAACCAAGGGATATTTTCTCCTATCCTCGTGCACCTCATCCGCTCGGGTGAGGCCAGTGGCCAGTTAGCAGAAATGCTGCGTTATGCCGCAGAAAACGCTGAAGCCGAGGCTGAGCAAAAGACCAAGATATTTACCAATTTACTCGAACCCGTATTGATTTTAGTGATGGGTGGCTTGGTGCTTGGGATTGTGATGGCCGTGATGCAGCCAATTTTAGAGATGAATAACGGGATTCGTTGATGCAGAGGACGTGAACCCGTGTTGATCTTGCCGATGGGGTGCGGGTGCTTGGCATGCACAAATCTCATTTCACCTGAACGATTTTTTGTTTGCTCCATAA
>JAIPCU010000083.1 GCA_021738045.1 Candidatus Methylopumilus sp.
TGAGCCGCGCGCTGTATCCGCACATGATCGCACGCAAGGCTGGTGTGATGATCAACATTATCGGTATCGCAGGCGAACGACTCAACGCTAACTCGATTGGTACGTCGGTGGCCAACGCTGCACTGATTGCGTTTACGAAGGCGTTTGGTTCAGAGACGGTCAACCATGGGGTGCGCGTGGTTGGGATCAATCCTGGCTTGATCCATACCCCTCGCACCGAGAGCCTGCTACATCCCCGCAACGATACCGATCGACAGGCGTACGCCAAAGTCATGGCGAACCTGCCTTATGGTCGGATGGGGACGCCTGACGAGATTGCAAATCTTGCGGTCTTTTTTGCTTCAGATGCCATGTCAAAATACATCAGTGGCGATGTGATCTCGATTGACGCTGGGACACGTTTTCGGCAGTGAGCCAAAACTTCACCTGAGCCAACGCGCCAAATATTGCGGTACGTTGGCTCAGGTTGCAGTGAAGTTATTCGGGTTGAATCCCAATGGCCTTCACGAGATCGCCCCATACTTTGTCTTCTTTCGCTAAAAACTGAGCGAACTGTTCAGGCGTATCTTTGCTACCTTGTGCGCCGATATCAGCAATACGCTTGACCATCTCTGGTGACGCCATCACTCCCATGACTTCTTTGTGTAAACGCGTCACGATCGCTGTGGGTGTGCCGGCTGGTAAAAACAAGGCATACCACTCATAGAGTTCAAAGCCAGGAAACCCAGATTCAGCAATGGTGGGCACGTCTTTGAGTGCCGGAGGGCGCGTTGCACCGGTGGTGCCCAACGGGCGCAACTTGCCGCTATTGACATGCGGAATCGTTGAGGTGGGGCTATTAATCAACATCTGAATGTGTCCGGCAAGCAGATCAACCAAGGCAGGGCCGCCACCCTTGTAAGGAATCTCGACAATGTTGACGCCAGCGAGCTTGATCAGATACTGCATCGACAGTTGACCCGAGGTTAAGCCGCCGGGTGTGCCATACGACAGAGTGCCCGGTTTCGCTTTTGCGAGTGCGATCAACTCTTGCACAGTGTTAGCAGGGACAGACGGGTTAACCGTTAAGAGGCCAGGCATGAGCGCAAGCATCGCCAAAGGAATGAAATCCTTTTTAGAGTCGTAGGGCAGGCTCTTGGCGATAAAAGGGTTAATGGCGTGCGCGCTAATAAACAATCCAATGGTGTTGCCATCGGGCGCAGAGCGCGCAACGTCTTGGGTGGCGATAACGCTATTGGCGCCTGGCTTGTTCACCACCACGACAGGTACGCCTAAGGCTGCTGAAAGTGGCGGGGCAATGGCACGACCCAAGACATCGGAGGTTCCACCGGGTGCAAAGGTGACGACGATACGAATGGGTTTGCTTGGCCAAGGGTCAGCACTCGTTGCGATGCCCGGAAGCAGTGCCGCGATAGTTAATAGACAGAAAGACGTTATTTTTTTCATGATTTCCTCAGGCACATATCGCGCTTGAGCGTGATGTGCGTGTCAAATGTTTCTTGTTTTGTGAATGTGATTACGATTGAGCTCGAGATTGTGGTTGTAGTTATGTTCACAATTGTAAAGTGCTTCACCTAGCTTATTTCAAAATCTCTTGCGTGTGTTGGCCTAAGTCAGGGCTGCTTTGCTTTTGTTGCGAGTTTAAGAATACCCCGCTGATGGGGGTGGGTAGAGCAGGTATGGTTTTCCCTGAGGCGGTCGCGATGGTACGACTAAAAACGCCGCGCGCCTGAAAATGAGGATCTTGCACTGCTTGCTCGAGCCCAATGACTTCGCACACACAGGTGTCTTGCCCGGCGAAACGTGCGTTCCAGTAGGCGACAGGCTGCTGGGCGATAATTTTGGCGATGCTTGCCTTTACCAACGCTGGGTTATCGATGTGCTGCAACTGAGTTGCACCCAACACGGTTAAAAAATTACCCCAAAACTTGTCCTCTAAGGGCGCTGCAGTCAAAAACTTATTATCGGCGGTTTGATAGATCTGATAGCGCGGGCTGCCACCTGTGACCAACTCGTTGCCCGCACGTGGCCATTGTCCAGCGGCCCAGCCGTCTCCTAAACCCCAATACATAAGCGGGAATAGGTTGTCAGCCATCGAGATATCAAGATGACAGCCGACCCCTTCAAGGTCACGCTTGCGTAAGCCCAGCAATATATTCATAACAGCAGGATATGCTCCGCCCGCCAGGTCCGCGGTCAAGACAGGCGGCACACTCGGCGCCCCGTTGGCATCGCCGCTCAGCCCTACCATACCGGTCTGGGCTTGATAATTCATATCGTGCGCGGCCACTTGGGCATAGGGGCCGGTTTGGCCGTAGCCGGTAATTGAGCAATAGACCAAACGTGGATTGATTTTTGCGACCGCTTGGTAGCCAAGCCCTAGGCGATCCATCACACCTGGCCTAAATTGCTCGACCAGTACATCTGCTTGCGCGATCAGAGCTTCGAGTTGTTTGATTGTGGCTGGTGACTTTAGGTCTGCGACGATCGATTTTTTACCGCGATTCAGCAACGCAAAGTTGACGCTATCCACACCAAATTTTGGCGTGTAAGAGCGCATCTCATCGCCGCTGCTGCGTTCAATCTTAATCACGTCTGCGCCCGCATCGGCGAGCAGAAGCGTACACATCGGGCCCGGTAACAAGGTACTAAAGTCTAGTACCTTGATGCCCTCAAGAGGCTGCATCATCATGCTCTTGAAACTGTTTGAGCCAGGCATTGCGCGCCCGACGTGCAGGGGCGTAGGCTTCTTGCCCAAGTTGCTCGTAGAGGTCTTGCGTGACTTCAAAGTGATGATGCAGGCCCGAGCGATTTAAGAGGGCGATCGGCCCTTCTGGATAGCCCAACCCTAAACGCAGCGTCATATCCATGTCGTTGGCCGAGGCCAAGCCTTCATCCAAACGGCGCAGCGCAGCGTTGTAATACGGGCGAATCAGACGATTGAGGATGCGACCAGGAAAATCACCACAGACAGCAACGACTAGGTCGGCCGCTTCAAAAGCCGCTTTGGCTGCTGCCAACGCAGCTTCAGAGGTGTAGGGCATGCGCACGAGCTCAACCAATTGAGTCGGGGCGTCATCGCCTAATCTAAAACGTGCAAAGCCGACAACGTTCACAGGACCGTCGTCATCGGCGATGTGGACACCCAAGCATTCGTTTTCAAGTTCAATGGCAACAAAGCTTGCCGCTGCGTGTTGCTCGCGTGCTTCGTCAAAGGCCTCGCCCGCATCTGCGCCGATATAGACCACGCCTGCACCCTCTTTACTGGCAAGCTCAAAAAACGCGTGCGCTTCAGGAAACGAGCGACTCTCTTCGGCTTGAATAATTTGATAGCTCATGCTCAGGCTCCAAAAATCTTGCTGTTGTCATAGGTGTGAAACCCTTGACCTGTTTTACGACCGAGGCGACCCGCGCCAATCATGCGTTTAACCAGAGGCGGGCAGGCCGCACGCGGCTCGTTCGTGAGGCCGTGCATCGCGTCGCACAGCAATAGCTGAGTATCCATGCCCACCATATCAAGCAGCTCGAGGGGGCCAAGCGGATAGCCCAGAGCGGTCTTGACGGCCAAATCAATGTTGACTGCATCGGCGACGCCTTGATCAATCAAGTTGATCACGTCATTATTAAAGGGGATTAAAAAGTAATTCAATATGAAGCCGGGTGTATCGCGCGTACGGACCGGCTTTTGGCCTAGCGCCTCACACAGTTTCCAAGCCGCCTCAAAGGTTGCGTCAGAGGTGTTCATGCCGGGCGACATTTCAACCAGTTTCATCAATTGTGCAGGCAGGCAAAAGTGCATGCCGACAAAACGATCGGCGCGTCCAGAGCCGCCGGCGATCTCGGTGATCGAGATGGTTGACGTGTTTGACGCAAAAATCGTGTGCGCAGGGCAAATATCATTCAGCTGCTTGAAGATCGAATGCTTGACCTTGAGATCTTCAAACACAGCTTCAATCACCAGATCGCAATCCGCAAATTCTTTTGCGTCAGTCGTTGTTAAAAATTGCGCCATGATCTGAGCGTCTTCGCCAGCAGCGAGTTTGCCGCGCTCGACTGATTTTTTTAAAAATGCAGCGGCTTGTTTGCGTGCGTTTTCAAGCGGTTCGGGCTTGAGGTCATAGATACGTGTTTTAAAACCTGCGCGCGCTGCAACGATTGCAATGCCTGTGCCCATCGTGCCACAGCCGACAATGCCAATAGTTTTTGAAGCGTTCATCGTTTTTCCTTTTTCAGAAAGCTACGTCCAATCAATTGACGATGAATTTGATTGGTGCCTTCCCAGATTTGAGTAATTTTTGCATCGCGCATTAAACGTTCGACGCGATAGTCTTTGCAATAACCGTAGCCGCCTAAAAATTGCACGGCATCGGTGGCGATGCGCATGGCGAGATCAGTGGCTTTGAGTTTTAAGATTGAGGCTTCTATGCCGACATTCGGTGCGTTAGTTTCGATGAGTTGAGCGACGCGCCACAACCACGATTCAACCATCACAAGTTCAGCAGCCAAATCAGCCACGTTGAATTGCAAGCCTTGAAACTCGAGTAGGCGTTTGCCTGACTGACGACGGTCGTTCATGTACGCGATCGCATCGTTGAACGCTGCGCGCGCGATACCCAGCGCATGTGCAGCAACGCTTGGACGTGATTTGTTGAGTGAGGCCAGTAATATTTTTAAGCCGTCACCGGGCTCGCACAATAAGTTCGCGCGGGGGATACGGACCTGATCAAACGAGAGCGAGGCAGTGCCTGAGGCACGTGTTCCCATTTTGTCTTCGGTGCCGGTGATGCTGAAGCCCGGGGTGCCTTTTTCAAGTACGACCGCTGAGATCGATTCTTTATCACCCGCGATTTCGCTCCACTTTCCAAATACGATATAAAGGTCAGCAACATCGCCATTCGAAATAAAGATTTTGCTACCGTTCATGATGATTGAATCACCGTGGGGTGTGAAGGTGGTTTTCATCCCCGTGGCGTCTGAACCCGCGGTGGGTTCGGTAATCACCAGGGAAGCCAAGCCGCCTTCGGCCATGCGAGGCAGTAGCCGAAGCTTTTGCTCTTCGTTGCCAAAATCCATTAAAGGCTTGATGGCATGAAAGTTAGTCGCCCAAATGATACCTGTTGAGGCGCAGGCTTCGCTGATCTCGCGCACACAGGCTAGATAGCAAGCGTACGATAAGGGTGCGCCACCGTAGGCTTCAGGGATGAACATGGCGTTCAAGCCCAAATTGTTGATCTCTTTGACGTTATCCCACGGAAACTCGGCGGTCTTATCGTAATGGGCAGCGCGCGGTGCAATTTTTTCGGCTGCAAGTTGCTTAACTGAATCGAGGAGCATGGTTTCTTCTTGCGTCCACGGCTGCGCGGCATCTAGTCTTTCTAATACGTTCATCTTTTACTCCGTAAAACTTCGCCGTTCTGGATGAGACTGGCGTAAAAAATTTTTGTGTGACATGCATCGACGGGCGAATTGACTGCAGTCGCGCACCTGAGTCTTTCGCAGGCCAGTCCAACTATCATTGCAACATGCCGTGCGCGCCATCAATATAGATTGTTTCGCCTGTCATATAAGGTGAATTTAAGACAAAGAGTGATGTCACGAGATTGCCGATATCTTGCGCTTCGCCGGCCACGCCTGAGGGGATCCGCTTTGCCAGATAGTCAGCGAGGGGCCCTTTTTGAATCATCTCGCGATTAAAGTCAGTCATGACGTAGCCAGGCGCGACGTTGAGTACCCGAATGCCTTTAGGCGCCCATTCGACCGCCATGCAGCGTGTCATTGCGCCTACCGCGGCTTTGGTCGCGCAATAGGTCAGATGTTGTTTGACGCCAAGCTTGTCGTAAAACGAACCGATATTGACGATCAGGCCGCCTTTGTTTTCTAGCAGGTGAGGGTAGATGGTTTGACTCGCTGCCAAGACTGAGTAGGCATTGACATCCATCACGTTTTTGAACTCTTGTTCAGCAATGTCTTGCACGCGATCTTGCGAGTGGATGCCGGCGTTATTGACCAGGCCAACTAACGGCTGGCCCGAGCGCTGCGCAATGTCAGCAAAGGCTGCTGTCAATTGTTCAGGGCGACTGACATCGCACTTGGCGCTGAACCAGTGTTTGGCAAGCTCTGGTGTTGCGCCTGTGATTTGGGGTGTCTCGCCCGAGCGTGACAGGCAGCCGACCGCGTAGCCCGCTTGCGCAAGACCAAGCGCGATGGCTGCGCCGATGCCGCGACTGGCGCCTGTGACGATAATGCAGCCTTTTTTTGATGAAGTGCTCATGTTTTACTTATCCTTAAACGTTGCGGGACGCTTCTCAACGAACGCGGTCATGCCTTCGTTAGCGTCAGCAGTTTGAAAAATTAACGTTGATAAATCACGCTCAATTTTTAAACCTTGTTCGAGGGTTGTTTGCACGCCTCGCGAAATCGCTTGGCGTGCCATCTCAAGTGCCAAGAGTCCATGCTTAAGATAAGGCGCTAAAAATTCGGTGCCAAGGGTGTATGGATTGCCTTCGTCGACCAAGCGCGTGACTAAGCCAATGCGTTCGGCTTCAGTTGCTTCAACGGTGCGACCTGACAGGATGATATCGAGTGCGCGGCCTTCGCCGATCAAGCGGGGTAAGCGTTGTGTACCGCCGTAGCCTGGGATCAAGCCGAGCTTGATTTCTGGCAAGCCCATTTTGGCGCGCGCCGTGGCGATACGAAAGGTGCATGACAGCGCCAGTTCAAGGCCGCCACCAAACGCGTAACCGTGAATCACCGCCACAGACGGAACACGCAAAGCGGCGAGACGATTAAAGGCCTCTTGCCCAAGACGTGCTCCTTCGTGTTGTTGCACAAGGGTTCGCCCAAGCAGTTCAGGGATATCGGCCCCGGCACAGAAAGATTTTTCGCCTGCGCCCGTAATCACCAAACCGCGTACTTGTTGCTGCTCGATCGCTTGTTCAAGTTGAGCAAGCGAGTTATTCAGGTCTTGCAAGATCCCAAAGCTTAAGGCGTTGAGCGCCTTGGGGCGATTGAGATGCAGGTGGGCCAAGCCCTGGTCAATTGAAAGTTCTACCGCCATGTTCGACTGCCTTTTTGGTTAGATCAATGTGGTGATGGTTGAGGCGATGGTTCTTGAACGATGTTCACTAATTACACTAGACGCATGAAAGAGGTCATAGACTAGGAGAAGAAAGGGTTTATCAAGAGCAATATTTCGACATTCAGAGGGCTAAGGTAATCACGCAGGCGCCTTCCAACGAACCGGCGCGGGCTTGATGTCTCCGCGCTTGGTCATTTCGATGAGTTCGCGTTTTAAAATCTTGCCGCTGGCCGTCAGTGGAAAGGCGGGCATCACGATAAAGTATTCGGGCATGTCGTATTTTGATAAACCGACCTCGTGCAAGTGCTGTAAAACTTGTTGGGGGTCAATCGTGGCGCCTGCCCGCTGCAAAATCGAGAGGCACACGCGCTCGCCTAAGCGATCGTCTGCAATCGGAAACACAGCGGCCTTCACGACATCCGGGTGTCTGTGCGTTAAGTCTTCGATTCTTGCTGGGTGGATGTTGTGCCCACCACGAATAATCAAATCTTTTTTACGCCCAACGATTTGCAGACAGCCTTGCTCGTCAAACACACCAAGATCGCCGCTCATGAACCAGCCTGAGCGGTTAAAAGAATTTTCAGTGGCAGTTTGATCGTCAAAATAGCCAAGCATCAACAACCCACCGCGCCCGCCAATTTCACCGACCTGGCCTTGCGCGACCTCGTGATCGGGATGCTCGGCATCAAAGATTCGAACCTCATAGCCTTGCGCAGCGCGCCCGCACGTCGCCACAATCGTGCTGGTAGGATCAGTGGGTAAAGTGTATTGATGCGAGCCGTTTTCGGTCATGCCGTAAACGTTTTGTGGCGTCACGCCAATCCGCAAAAATTGCTCAGCGACTTCGCGCGGGATCGGAGACCCCGCCATATAAAACGAAGTCACCTGGCCCATTGCGGTCAAACCACGACGACGAACATCTTCCAGAATATCCATCGCGTGTGTCGGCACGCCCATGACATAGGTGCCTTGGCTTTCAATGATCCAGTCAAGCGCAGGTTTGCCGGCAGCAAAGTTATGGATGACGAGTTGCAAGCCCGCCGCAAGCCATTGCTCGATCGAAACCGTACCAATGTGATGGCTTAAAGGGCTGAGCGCGACAAGAATAGAGTGTTGATCGTGATGCCAGTCACGTACCATCATGCGGCCGTTAGCCAATAACGTGTTATCGCTGTGCATCACACCTTTGGGCAACCCTGTGGTGCCCGAGGTGAAGGCTAAGTAAACAATTTTGTCGGGGTTCGTGTCGGCAGGGGGTAAGCCTGGTGCTGGGGCTGCCTCGGCAATCGTCTTCAGCCCGGTTGTGTCGTGGTCAACCGTTTGCGTGGCGTCGGCAAAGGTCGGTCCGTAGAAACAGGTGCGAATTAACGTGGGTACTTCGCTCAACAAAGCCGAAATCGGTTGAGTGGCTGCGTCAGAGCCATAGCCTGGTGTTGTAAAAAATGCTTTGCATCGAATGCGCTTGAGCAGTGTAATGATTTCGCCAGAGGTATAGCTTTGATGAAGCGACGGGCAGCACACGTAGCCATTGCGAGAACAGGCCATGAACACAAGCACGCTTTCAACGCGGCTTGGCAACCAGATCGCGACGCGGTCACCAGCGCTTAGCCCCGCTTGATGCAGCTCTAAGGCAAGTTGCTCAACCGCTTGCAAGACTTGTGACCAGGTTAACGTCGTAAACAAATCGCGCAGGGCAATAGTATCTGGGCGTGCGTGGGCGTGTTGCTGCAACAGGCCGAACATGGTGTCGGCATGCCAAGCCCCCGAGGCATAGTTCTCACGGGTTTTTTGTGGATCGTGCAAAGTCAACATCATGTTTGAAAACCTAAGCGCGGTATAGAGAAAGCCTGTTGGCTAAAGTAGAAAGCCTTCGTACTGAATTAAAGAGCCTAGTGACCAAAGGTCGACGAATCAGGTTTACGACGTTCGGCAAACGACGCTGAAAGCTCATCATGTTCTTTGGTGTCTAGATAGCCACGCAGCAGCAGATCATGCGCCATACGCGACAAGCCGCTGACCCCACCATGGCGTGCGTTGAACGCGGCCTTGACCGATGCTAAGGCAAACGCGCCGCGATCGGCGATTTCGAGTGCCCACTTGCGAGTTTCGGCACGCAGCTCTGCGGCGGGCACAACGCGATTGATTAGGCCCATTTCAAGCGCTTGCTTGGCGGGGATCTTGGGGTTTGAAAACCACATTTCTTTTGCGCGTTTTTTACCGACCAAATCCTCAAGATACCAAGTGCCGTAGCCCGCATCAAAGCTGCCCATCATTGGGCCAACTTGGCGAAAGGTCGCAGTATCTGAGGCAATCGTTACGTCGCAGACCATTTGCAAGACATTGCCACCACCGACGGCAAAGCCGTTGACTGAGGCGATAACGGGCTTTTGCAGGCGGTCAATGCTTTCGTACATTTCAAGGGTGGGCAAGACACCCGCATACAGCTGAGTGTCTTCCATGCCTTCTTTGCGCCCGCCGATACAGAAGAAGCGATCGCCAGCGCCGGTTAAGACGATGACGCGGGTACGGGTTTCGCGACGAATCTCGTTGATGCAGTCACGAATCTCATGACACATTTTTGGCGTGAACATATTGCCATCATGGGGGCGGTTGATCGTAATCGTGCCGATCGGGCCGTCTTCTTCGTAAAGGATTTCGTCGAATGTCATAAAAGTCTCGTTGTTTGTCCGTAAGTTTTTATTTGACTGTCTCGGCAACTGTCTCTAGACAATTACCTTGGTTAGTTTTTGATAGTGCGATGTGTCCTTAGCAGGCTAGCCATTGTAGCTAGACAAACTTGGTCTGTAGCGAGTCGACCACCTGGGCTATTCATTCACAATTTTGGCCTGTTGAAGCTGTGCGATTTGAGCTGGGCTGAGCTTGAGCCGTTCGCGCAAAATCGCTTCGGTGTCCTCTCCTAGTGTGGGCGGTGCTTTACGGTGCACGTGGTGCTTGCCATCGATAGTAATGCCTAGCCCCACTTGGGGTACTTCGCCATAACCAGAATCACTCTTATAAAAAAATTCTTTAGTTAAAAGGTCTTGATCTTTTGTGACTTCATCCACCCGATTGATGGGGCCGGCGGGGATCCGGTTCTTGGCGAATAGTGCTAACCATTCATCGCGCGGTTTGGTGGCGAGCACTTCTGAAATGCGGGCCACAATGGCAGGCCGATGGGTGCGGCGCCCGGCATTGCCGGCGTATTCGGGCTTTTCAGCGAAGGCGGGATCGCCGACCGCCTGCCAAAAGCGTTTCCAGATGGCATCGTTACCCAGCCCAAGCGAGAGCTGTGCGTCGGCCGTGTTGAACACCTGATAAATGGCGATGACTGAGTCTTTGCCCCCCGAGCGGCGCGGCACCTCATCAGAGCCCAGATAGGCGACCACGCGCGGCGCGGTAAAGCGAGCCATGGTAGAGAGCATCGAGATGTCGATGCTAGAGCCCTGGCCCGTGCGGGCGCGGCCATGAATGGCAGCCATGACGGCCATGGCCAGATCTTGTCCAGCCAGCATATCGGCGGCGGGTGTACCCACTTTTTGAGGATCGCTTTCGCTTTCGCCGGTCAGATCCATGATCCCTGAGTAGCCTTCGGCAATCAAATCGTAGCAGGGGTGATCGCTGCGACTGCCGGTTAAACCAAAACCCGTCAGGCTGGCATGAATGAGGCGCGGAAACCGTTCTTGGAGCTTGGCAAAATTCAAGCCTAATTTGTCTTGAACACGTGGTGTCATGTTCAGCACCAGTACGTCTGTGGTTTCAAGCAACGACAGCAAGATCTCTAGGCCTTCAGGTTGACTGATATCAAGGGCCATACTGTGTTTATTGCGATTGACGCTTAAAAACCAGAGCGAGGCGCCGTTCAAAAAGGGTGGGCCCCACTGGCGAGCATCGTCGCCTGTGCCGGGCTTTTCGATTTTGAGTACGGTGGCGCCAAAATCGGCTAATAGTTGGGTGGCGTAGGGGCCGGCGACCGAGGTGCTGAGATCCAGGACTTGAATCCCCTCAAAATGCGCAAAACCTTGAGCGGCTTGTACCTGGGGCAAGTGTTGATAAGGCAGAGTCATCGCGGACATTATCCTGAGGTGAAGCCGTGTTTGAGCTTCTTGTTAATATTGAGCGTAATCATAACGAATCGACTCTCGCTGCACCTTTTAGCCGACGAGTCGCAATTATCGGAGACCCGCATGCTTAATCCCCTTAAACCCTGCCTAAAGGGCGTTTTTACCCTCATGGTTTTGGCCACGCTCAGCGCCTTGCCCACGGCCTACGCACAGTCGACCAACGATAAGCCGATCAATGTTGTGATCCCCTTTGCACCAGGCGGTGGCACCGATGTGCTGACTCGTATGGTGATGCCCAAGGTGGCTGATAAGCTTGGCGTAACTGCTGTGATCGAAAATCGCCCTGGTGCCGCTGGGGCGATTGGTGCGCAGTTCGTTGCCCGTGCGAACCCCGATGGCAAGACCTTATTGGTGGGCTCGGTTTCTGAAATTGGTATTAATCCAAGTATCTATCCAAAGCTTGCCTATAGCGTTGAGCGTGATTTTGTAGCTCTCACAGCCTTGGCGGCGGCGCCCATGGTGCTGGTGGTGCATCCCTCTTCACAAATCAAGGTGGCCTCAGACCTTGTGAAGTTGGCGAAAGACAATCCAGGAAAAATTAATTTTGGTTCAGCAGGTACTGGTTCGGGTGCCCACATGGCGGCCGAGCTGTTTATTTTTGAGACCAAAATTAAACTTACCCACGTACCTTACAAAGGGACTGGCGCCGTGACGGCAGACATGCTGGGCCAGCAGCGTGACATGGTGCTGTTTGCACCCTTGCCAGCGGTGGCTGGTATCGTCCGCTCGGGCCAACTCAAAGCGATTGCGTTGACCGGAAAACAACGCTCGTCGGCCATGCCTGAGGTGCCCACGTTTATCGAGGCGGGTATCCCTGGGTTTGATATGGATTATTAGTATGGGTTGATGGCCCCGGCAGGCACGCCAGAGCAGGCACGCAATGCGTTGCATCTGGCGGCGCTTGAGGTATTGAGCAGGCCAGAGATGATCGCTGACATGTCCAAGCAGGGCATGGTCCCAACCATCACAACTGAAAAAGAGTTCGCCGCCTTCGTGCGAGCCGACATGGCCAAGTGGGCGCAGGTTGTGAAGGCAGCTGATATCAAGGCCG
>JAIPCU010000005.1 GCA_021738045.1 Candidatus Methylopumilus sp.
CCAATTTAAACCCCTTTGATATTGGCAACACGACTGCCAATGCGTTGTTACACACCTCGACCAAAGCAATGAAGGGGCTAGGTAACATCGTTTTAAGTACAGCGCGCACAAACAACATGCAATCAAAAGCCAACGGCGCCCTCATGCGGGCTACCGCCTTAGCGGTGTGGTCAACCCGCGTATCGCTTACCGAGGCGATCGACGCCGCCAAGCTAGACTGCCAACTGACCCACCCTAACCTATCGTGCCAATACGCCAACGCTGCTTATGTGGTGGCAATCAGGCACCTAATCATGCAACCCGGTGACCGCGCGGGCGCGCTTCAAGCCGCAGCGCAAACGCTTGAAGACGAAGCCGCCTCAGACGTAAAGAGCTGGTTTGAACATGCCTTAGCTAGCGGCGATGAACCCTGTCATCCCCTTGCCGGCTTTGTAAAAATCGCCTTTACGCTAGCCTTCAAACACCTTGCCAAAGCTTCGACCTACCAAACCGCAGTTACCGAGACATTGCTTGGCGGTGGCGATACCGATACCAACGCCTGCATTGTGGGTGGATTGGTTGGGGCACTACATTGCGTAGCGAGCATCCCAAGTGTGATGACACAGGCGCTTTTGAACTGTGACACTCAAGTCGGGCGGCCACGGCCTGAGGTGTATTCGACGCGTGAGCTGCCACGGTTAGTGCAGGGGTTACTGCAGCAACAGCCTTAGGTGTCGCCATCTCAGCCTAAAGCCGTCGCGTGCCAGTCTACTTAAAATGACCTGCCTTGCCAGTCGAATAAATACCTTCACCGGCAAACCGAGACCATTTAAAAGGTCGTTCTGGGCGACCCACAAAGCCAAACTCCTCGATCGAGTACTTATCCCAGTCGTTTGAAGCGAAGGCAGCCTCGGCGTCTGCGCGACTGGGCGAGTCGATTAAATCGAAAACACCGCCTAGGTCATCGACAAACCAAATTCTCGCTTTGCCGTCAGCGCAATCGTCGACATACGCCCATGATTGATTGAGCATACCGAAAATCTTAATCCAGCTCCCTCGCGCCTTGATCTCAATCTGTTGACCTGGTTCAATTTCTTCACGTGCAGTAAACGCATTCGCATTCATTCAAATACCCCTATTTTTAACTTCCACCCCGAAGTCAAAAACCGATCAACCTTCCCTTGGCGCTTCACAGCATAGCCCCACATCGCTCGCACCCCAGCAAGCTCAGTTCTGGTGGATTCGAACTCCCATAGCGTCTCGTTTGCTTGCAATGAATCCCTAAACAACACCCAACGCGCATTACAATGACCAAACGGTATATTGGGCACCGCCTCTAGCGGATCATGGATGAGGTTGGTTCGCTCAACCTCGTCAACCGTCACCTGTCGTAGCAGTTCAGAATCGTTTAACGCAAAGGCAGGCGGCTCGGCCTCTTGCTCTGCTTGAACAGCTTGGGCTGCTAGCGCCCTCTTTTTAAGGCTATCCTTTATTTTTAAGACAAAGACCACCGGCCAAACCAACCACATCAGAAAAAACGCCAACGCCGGAACAACCAAATCCTCAAGCACCCGATACAAAAACGCTTCACGCCTAGGGTTAACCGCCTTCATCATGTCACGCACAAACTTGGATTTTTTTCGTGTTCCAAGTAAGTGCGCCACCACAGCGACCATACTCACCGCAAAGCCGACACCAAAATAAACAGCGGCGAAGAGTTTCCAATCACTCATCGCTGCCCCCTTTGGATATTGCTTGGGTGTTGTTACGCAACTGTGTCTCGACAACTATGCCGCTTTCGACCGCAAGAAATAAGTCTTGCTCATATTGGCTGAGGTAACCCATGTGCACATATTTAATTAGCTTGCCTTTTGGGATGTTGATCACGCCCGTATACCAATGCGCAAACACACGGTCTGCAAAACCTGGGAATAGACTATCTAACTCAACCCCAGTGCCATCGGCGTACGTTGCACTGATACCCACTAAATAGAGACGATCTAAGAGAATCTCCCACTGGCCGACATACCCGCGCCAACAAGCCGTCGATTGGTCTTGAAATTCAGGCTGATGCTCCATCTGCGCAAAATAATCAGACAGCGGCTCAGTGCGCATTGATAGCTGCTCACCCTTGTAATGCAGAACTTCGGTTGCTTGTGCGGTCATGGTTTCCCTACTTGAAGCGTTGGATATTATGGGGTTGCTTGGATACAACCTAGCAGAGCAATGGCTCAAGGCGTGAGCCTGTAAATAATTAATTCTGCTCGCGCGCAGTACCTTCCATGCAATCAATTGCGAATAAGTTCGAGCGAGCTCTTGGATTGGCCATCTACCTAAAACATAGCTGTAAGAAACCAAACAAGATGGATACACTAGTTACAAGTACCATAATTACTGGGCGTTCAAGACCAAGACAATGGGCGCATCTCATTCAACTTTAAAAAGACACACCTAAGCCCTTGAACGTGGCTTGCAGCATTCTTGCCCTAATATCGAACCATTAAGAACACAGTTACGCTAGGAACCCAGATGCAAAACATACTCGCCATCATCAATACTCCACGCCAAGACTGGAAGGAAGAAGACATTCGGAACGCATTCAATGCGGACATCAAAGACCGCTATAGCCGAATTAAGGATTTTGAAAGCAAACGTAGCCCTGAAGAGTCGCGATTTCAACTGCGTGTCAACGCAGATATAACTCCAGGAGCGGTACCCTACGCTGCGCTGATCGCCCCAGACCAAGATACCTCAGGACCCTACGGCGGCATGAGTTTCGTGCTATTTCCTGCCGACGAAGACGGTCCGGCATTGATCGCCATGGGGATTGGCACACAGTCTATTGCACCAGACGACATGGTGCTCGGTAAGCCAGGCCATGCCCGCCGTTGTCGAGCAATTTCCCGCTGGATCGCGTCTTTTCCAGAAGGCG
This sequence comes from Candidatus Methylopumilus sp., assembly GCA_021738045.1. Taxonomy (GTDB): domain Bacteria; phylum Pseudomonadota; class Gammaproteobacteria; order Burkholderiales; family Burkholderiaceae_B; genus Zwartia. The sequence continues at coordinate 2,912 of JAIPCU010000005.1, forward strand.
GCTTCACTTGGAGCAAACGCGATCCGGTTCGCACAGACTTGGACATACCCAAAGTGGTCAAAACGCAACTCGCGCGCTGGGACCAGTCGTTAAAAAGATATGGGCTCGTCCTATACGCGTGTCATGCAGCAACTGGAACGGGTTCAACAGAGGATCAGGCAGCCCAATTGGCATCCCTTACTGCTTACCTCGACCTTTTTATGGATGAACGCGGAATTGACCGCAAACAAGCAACTGAAAAAGAGGCACTGGCGGCGCGACAGAAGTGGCTTGCACATCTGCTCCCATCAGTCTCGCAAAAAGACACCGCAGATTTGCTGGAATATCGCCGATTCGTTGTATTAGAAGGGCCACCCGGAACCGGCAAAACGCATTTGGCAAAACGCTTACTTACAGAGCACTACAACAACAACGGCCATCTGATCCAATTTCATGCAGGTACAACTTACGAATCCTTTATCGGTGGCCTGCGTCCGGTCAAAGATGACAGCACCCAAGGTTTCTACTTTTCGGCCATTGGCGGCCAATTAATGCGTGCCGTTCAGCACGCTAGCGCCGATACATCCCAGCTCTACCTTTTAGTGATCGACGAAATAAACCGCGCCGACTTAGCCAAAGTATTGGGTGAAGCCATGCACCTGTTTGAACCTGGTGACCCAAACCGTCAGGTCGAGCTTGACTATGAATTTACCGAAATTGGCGGACGCATCCTTCGACTGCCACCCAATTTACATATTCTTGGCACCATGAACACCGCTGACAGAAGCATTGCGGTACTAGACGTTGCGGTTCGGCGTCGCTTTGCCTTCTCGCCGGTGTGGCCAAGCTTGCAAGTCCTGAACGATGATCAACGATCCTGTGAAAGTATGCGGAAAAAGTTCGCGCAGTTGCTTGATGTGTTTGTATCCCATGCTGGCGACGATGCCTTTAACCTGTTGCCTGGCCATGCGTATTTTATGGAACCAGACGAGGCAAAAGTCAAAACTAAGTTACAGACAGAGCTCAAACCATTGCTGCTCGAATACCTAGCCCAAGGACATGTCAGTGGCTTTGGCGATGAAATTCATGCATTTATTGATAGCCTAGACGCCTAAACGTGGCCCAGACTCTTTCCGCTAACCCTGTCAAGCGCATCCAAGATAGCGCCCGGGTGTTTGTGTCGGCTTCCGACTGGTTGTTAGAGCCTAACGTCGACAAACGCAAAGCGGGCGACCTTGCGCAACGCCGTAGTGAAAACTTTCTAGAAATGAACCGTGGCATTCTGAATGACTTTGGAGTTCGTGGACAGTTAGGTGGCCTACGCGGCAACATCGGGCTATGGCTAGAGACCGACACGCACATTGGCGCATTACCATTATTGTCGCCATCGTCAGCCAAGCCTGAGTTGGGTCTTGTGGTCGAACCTCGATTTTCGTGGAGTAGCGCTGGCGACATGCTGGTTGGAACAGGCTTTCGGATTACGCCAGATATCCTGCCACTCCCACGAATGGTGCCAAACTCTGATCGGCAAATTCCCTCATGGGTATTGAGCGCAACGGTACTGATGCGGATCGAAGCCTTGATCAAGCAATCCTCTCGCCGCTTTGAAATAAATGAAGCAGTTTTGAGTGCCCCAAAGGGGCAAGTGAACTGGGCACGATACGCCACCAACCATTGGGCGCAGGGCCAGTGTTTATCGATTCCGTGTCGTTTTCCAGATTTATTGCAAGATACCAAGTTGCATGGAGTGATGCATTGGACGGTGTTACGGCACCAGGATGCACTGCGCACACAGCGCGGCAGACATATTGCGGTATTGCACCTCTTGCAGCGGTGCGAAGCGCTACTGACGCAGTTACGGCCTTTCGCACCGAGGCAGCCCCAAACCGGATGGCAACCAACTAACAGAAATACATCTAGCGATGTCTTTCGCAAAGGTCTCGAAGCGATCCAATGGACTGTCGACGAGCGAGGACTCGGCGGCACCAGCGATCTGGCAGGTTTGCCATGGCGCATGGATATGGCCACTTTCTTTGAAGCCTGGATCGAGTCGATCGCTGAAACCACCGCAAAACGCTTTCAGGCCAAAATCACTGCCGGCCGACGTCACGAAACGCTGGTGCGACTCAATTGGCGGCCTCAGCGCTTGGGCACTCAACGCGCGTTAATCCCTGATGTTGTTTTACAGCGCGCTGATGTCACACTGGTGATTGATGCCAAATACAAGCGCCACGCTCAGTTAGTTGGCTATGGCGGCTACGGTAAAGGCGAGCACGATTGGCAAGCCCAACACCGCGACGATTTGCTGCAAGTTTTGGCTTATAGCAGTCTGTTTGATACGCCGCGTGTGGTTGCGTGCCTAGCCTATCCCACGGCACACGATCAATGGCAGCTATTGCGCGATCAAGGGCGGGTAATGTCGCGCGCCACAGTGCGTCACGGGCTACGACAGATTGAAATTGCGTTGGTTGCGGTACCAATGTCGGGACGGACTGACGAAATTTCAGATATTTTGGGGCGGTTGCTTTCGTCAACTTGATTATTGATATACATTGAATCGGGCCTTAAGGTCCGTTTTCAGCACAAAGCAACAACGTTTAAACTAAAAATAGCCCAAACGCATCTAAGAAAAATCTTAAAAATTAGTAATACTCTAGCCACTCGATAATGAACAACTCACAATCAGAAAAAAAAGACGTGTTGGTCGATGTACAAAACTTGAGTGTCGCGCTCGACAAGTTTGCGACCGACCGTAATTGGGAGCAGTTTCATTCCCCAAAAAATTTACTCTTGGCGCTGACAGGCGAAGTTGGCGAGTTAGCTGAAATTTTTCAATGGATGGGTGATGTCGAAGCTCGCTCGGCTGGTGAAACAGCCGCTACTGCACAAGCGGTCAAAGACGAACTTGCTGATGTACTTTTTTATCTGGTGCGTTTGGCTTCGGTATTAAAGGTTGACCTAAACGCTGCTGCAGTACAAAAACTACGAAGTAACGCTATTAAATATCCAATTGAAACCTCTCTCGGCAACAGCACAAAGTACAACAAAAAATAGATCACTGTAGGTTTACGGATTCTAAGAAATCATGATTGTTTACGAAGCGGATAAAGCCCAGTTTTTAAGACATAATGATTTTGATGACATCGAAGCTATTATTCACGAGCGCTTTATCGCCACAACTGGTCATCGGGTCGCCGCTGCCGAATTACGCTCGTGGAAAGCGTCTTTAGGAGACATGGCTAAGGTATTGCGAGATCCCGACTTACCAAGTGATCTGGGTGTTGCGATCGAAATGCATATCCCGCAGACTTCGAAGCGGATAGACATGACTTTGACGGGAACAGATGCCGACGGCTGTAAGAACGCAGTTGTCGTTGAACTAAAGCAATGGGAAAAAGCTTTAGTTACCGACAAAGATGCAATTGTGACCACCTATGTTGGCCGAGCGAATCGTGAAGTGGTTCATCCATCTTACCAAGCATGGTCTTATGCCACCCTACTCGAAGGTTTTAACGACGCCGTCTACGACAGCGGAATCAACATCAAGCCCTGTGCCTATTTACATAATTATCAACGGGACGGCGCAATAGATTCGATTCACTATATCGCCTACACCGACAAGGCCCCTTTATTTCTGAAAGGCAAAGAAGAACGCGTTCGTTTGCAAGAATTTTTAAAAAAATACATTAAGTATGGTGATTCAAAAAAGATTCTCTATGAGCTGCGCGATGGCAAAATCAGACCATCAAAGGCGCTCGCCGACTCGCTAAAAGGACTACTCAAACAGCAGGCAGAGTTTGTATTGATTGACGACCAAAAAGAAGTATTTGAATCATTAATTGCGCTTGCGACAGCTGCCTCTTCAAACCGGCCAGTGGTTGCGATTATCCAAGGCGGCCCAGGCACTGGTAAAACCGTTCTTGCTATCAATTTATTGGTACGGCTAACTTCGCACGGTTTGGTTGGCAAATACGTTTCAAAAAATGCAGCTCCCCGAGAGGTCTACCAAGCTAAGCTCACGGGAACAATTACTAAAACGAAGTTTTCAAATATGTTTACTGGCTCTGGCAGCTTTGTAAACGCAACCGCTAACTGTTTCGATTTTTTAATTGTTGATGAAGCTCATCGTTTAAACGAAAAAAGCGGGCTGTATGGAAACCTTGGTGAACATCAAGTCAAGGAACTTATTGGCGCATCAAAGTGCACAATTTTCTTTATTGACGAGGATCAACGCGTAACGCTAAACGATGTAGGCACGCAACAAGTCATTCGTGACTTTGCCAGCCTGAAACAAGCCAAAATACAGCCGCACACTCTTGAGTCACAATTTCGATGTGGTGGCTCTGATGGCTACTTGGCTTGGCTCGACAATATCCTGGAGATCCGCAACACGGCAAACAACACACTCGCTGGGATTCAGTATGACTTCAGAGTCTTCGACTCTGCTGAATCAATGCACGACGCCATCATAGAAAAAAACACCAATAACCGCGCGCGCGTAGTAGCAGGGTATTGCTGGCCTTGGCGCAGCAAAAAAGACAACACCGCCGACGATATCGTAATTGGTGCCAACTACAAACGACAATGGAATCTTTCACAAGACGGTAGCTTATGGATCATTTCGCCTGAATCGATTGAGCAAGTCGGCTGTATCCACACCTGTCAGGGTTTAGAAGTCGATTACATCGGCGTAATTATCGGACCAGATTTCGTTGTCAGAGACGGTATTGTTAAGACCGATGCATTTAAGCGTGATTCACGCGATCGAACTATAAAGGGATTTAAATCGCGCATAAAAGCGCAAGACCCCGATATCTTGGGCGAGGTCGATCTTGTCATCAAAAATACCTACCGAACTTTGATGACTCGAGGGATGAAGGGATGCTTTATTTACTGCACGGATGCAGAGACTTTGGAGTACTTTCGTTCACGTCTTGGTGCGAAATCATAAGGCAAGTGTACAAATTCACTCGCAGTCATTCAAGCACTCAAGATTCAAGCCTCTCCGCTCGACTAGGTTACGCATGCTCAAAAACGCTATTTAAAAATCATCTGCGTCATTCTGTTGAGGCTCCCAAGTGTGAAACAACCTAGACAAGGCTCGATTGTGATAAGTATTGAGAAATTCTCGCCTAATAGACTCGGTTTTTCCAGTTTGATTAATTAGCGTCTCGCGCAACGGATGGTGACTTGAAATTAAGTAGTTATTTCTTTTTTCCAGTCTTTCGAGCATGTTCAACGTCGGTATTCTCGCGTGTTTTCCCCCTACTCCAGCGTTACAAATCTCACAGGCTAGAACTAAGTTCCAAATCCCGTTGATCATCGCAAATGTCGGATCACGACTAAGTGTATGGGGGAAAAAATGATCCACTTCTGTGGTCAGGCCATTGTCGATATCGATGCTACAGCGACAATAAAAACATTTACCCTTTTGGTAGCCGTTAAGCGCGCCTCTAGCGCTTGTCACGGACTTTCTTCGAAGGCCTTGATCAAAGGTAAACAACGTTTGGTTTTCAATATCATGTTCAATATTGATTAAGGTCGGGGCGATACCGAGACCCCATGCAGTTTCAACTAAATTCCAACGAGACTCAACTTCCACTGACAAGTTGCCGTTTTTGACTCTATCCAGCAAAGCTGAAAACTCGTCGGTAATTCGAATTCCCTTGTTAGTTTTCCGCTCGTCTGTATAAAACCGGGTTGGCAACTGATCCTGCCCAACAACGTGAAAGGCATCGATAACGTTGTTAAAACCGCTCTTAACCGTTTCGTCGATTAATTTATTTTGATCAGGGGTTTCAATCCCATGCAGCCTACAGGCATCCAAGTAATTGCTCGACCTTGAAGTAATCTGCTTTGGCGAGACCTTTAAATGCTGAACGAGCTTGCTGGCATATACCGGTGCCAAATCACTTAACTTTAGCAACTGACCTGATTGCGGCTTAATGTCCAACAGCGCATTCGCTAGGGCAAACTTGTAAGAAGCAACATTTCTACCGAATAGAATGATTCCACGCCAGTAATCTTCTAACTCGGGTTTAGATTGCAGATACTCGTCTGGCATCAATGGCACACGTGAGAAGTAGCTCGGATCGGCGACTTCTAGCGCGACCCACCAAAATGGTCCAACACAGTTACAGTTGTAACAGATACGTATCAAATGTAACAATATTAGTTTTTGGTATCTTTGAACTTTCTCAATGCTTAGCTGCGGCGAGTCCTTTGCAAGTCAATCCTCTGCGTAATTGATGCCTCATGACCGCCATCCCCTACTACAACACCCACGCCGCAGCACTCGCGCAACAATACGAGTCCCTCTCTGCCGCCTCAGTCCACAGTTGGCTAATCGACCTGCTCCCCAAAACCAAAACTCTGGCCTTAGACGTAGGCGCGGGCTCTGGACGCGACGCAGCGTGGTTAGCCAGCCTCGGTTTCGAAGTGATCGCCGTCGAACCCTCGGCAGGCATGCGGGCCGAGGCGCAGCGCTTGCATCGCTCGACGCAAATCCAATGGCTAGACGATTCGTTACCTGATTTTCAAGTCACGCAGCGCTTAGGCCTAAGCTTCGATGTGATCCTACTCAGTGCAGTGTGGATGCACTTGCCGCCCGCAGAGCGCCCGCGTGCCTTTCGTAAGCTGATTGCCTTGCTAAAGCCTGGTGGGTTATTAGCGCTTACGCTACGCCTGGGGCCCGCCGCGCCCGAGCGCGCGATGTTTGAGGTGTCTGAGCACGAGATCGAAACGCTAGCTAAAAATCATGGCGCGTTCATTGAAAGGCGTGTGCTGTCTAGTGACCAAGGTGGGCGCACTGAGATTAGTTGGGTGCAATTGGCGCTTCGGCTGCCTGATGACGGCACCGGTGCCCTGCCCTTGTTGCGTCACATCATCTTCAATGACGACAAATCGTCTACCTATAAGCTGGCGCTTCTGCGGGTGCTGTGCCGCATCGCCGACGGCACGGCCGGTTATGCCCGCGTGGTTGAGGGCGCGCCCAACTGGGTCGAGCTTCCGCTAGGGCTGGTGGCGCTGTTTTGGTTGCGGCAATATATGCCGCTGCTCAAGGCGGGGTTGCCGCAGCAACCTAACAATCGGGGGCTAGACGGCCTGGGGTTTGTCAAAGAGGCGTTCAGGGGCTTGGTTGCGCCGGCCTGTCATACCTCTGCGCTTGATCTGCGCGTGGGCATGCGCTTTGAGGGCGAGCGTGCGCAACTGCTGCATCAGGCGTTGCGCGATGCCTGTAAAACGATTCAAGAAATGCCTGCGCGTTATTTGACTCACCCAGATGGCAGCAACATCTTGGCGGTCACGCGCCATGGTCGTGTGGCGGGGCCTCAGCATCTGCTGCTTGACGAGGCGTATCTGTCAAGCTTTGGGCACTTGCGCTTGCCGCAACATCTTTACACCGCCCTGCAACGTTTTGACGCGTGGATCGAACCAGCCTTGCTGGCTGAGTGGGCGCGGCTAATCAAAGGCTATGCGCGGCGCCAACACCGCACGGTTGACGAAAATACCTTAGTGGCTGCGTTGGCCTGGTCAGACCCAGCACGCGACGTCGGTTTAGCGCGCGGGCAGGCGCTGCAACTGTTGGAAAGCGGTGGGTTGCAGTGTGTGTATAGCGGCAAGCGTTTAACTGCAAACACGCTCGACATCGATCACTGTTTGCCTTGGCACGCCTGGCCCTGTAGTGATTTGTGGAACCTGCTCCCCGCCTCGTCGCAACTCAACCGCCAAAAGAGCGACCGCGTACCCAGCGAGGTCATGCTCTCTGGCGCACAAACCCGCATCCAAGACTGGTGGGCGCAGGCGTATGACGGGGTGCTGGGTGAAAGGTTTAGGCTTGAAGCGCAAGCAAGCTTGCCGCTGGTGGGTGGCGGTGCGGGGGTTGCAGAGGTGTATGCGGGGGTACGGGTGCAGAGGTTGCGGTTGCGGTTTGAAATAGCCAATACCGTTGTGAAAAGTCCCGCCGAACGGAGTTGGCTATTTGATTCACCATAACCACCAGACTAGCTCACTGATTTTTGAGCGCTTTAAAGTAGGCAACGACTTGTTTGGACGTCACCAAGTCCGCATACTTCTGCTCCATATCAAATAGATTGGCCCGATGAGGACCCTCTGCGCGATCCCCTACGCAGTCTGTCACTACCATCGGACGTAAGCCATAGGCTGACGCGTCAATCGTGCTCGCACGCACACAACCACTCGTGGTGCAGCCGGTAATAAATAAGGTATCGACGCCTACAAAAGTCAGCCACGCAGCCAAGTTAGTGCCAAAAAAAGCTGATCCGTGGCGTTTGGTTGAAACCCACTCACCTTTCTTGGGCCGGACACTTTCGACAAACTGCGCGTCTTTCGAGTCAGGCGATAGTTTCTTAAGCGTTGGTACCTTGACCGCAAATGTACCAATGTCGTCGCCTTGCATTTCTGTTGCAAATCGCACGTGCGCGACGGGAACTTTCGAGCTTCGCGCGATCTTTAATAATTTTGAAGTTTGCTCAATCGCACTGAGCATATTGAAACCGCCAAGCACATCGGCGTCGGCAAACCCTACTTGAAAATCGATAATTAACAATGCCGATTTTTTACCAAAACCAATTTTTTGACCAAATTTCTGCTTTTTGTAGACATCGAGATCTGCCATCATGGGCTCCTAAAGTAGCATTGGGATTAAACCTGCCGCTCGCTTACACTAGCTATGCTCACAACACTCGGGACTTACGCTAAATGGGTTCGAGGATCTGTGATAAATCCTGTCAGTGCGCTCGCCGCAACCGTTGCAGGTGAACCTAGATAAACCAAGGCATCACGATGTCCCATTCTGCCGAGAAAATTTCGGCTCGAAGATGAGATACATACTTCGCCCTCTGCCAAAACTCCCTGATGCATTCCAGCGCATGCGCCACAGCCTGGAGTGGTCACCGAAGCACCAGCGTTCACCAAAATTTCAAGCACCCCAGAAGTAAGCGCCTGCATGTAAACCTGCCTAGACGCTGGCGTGACGACAAGCCGGACGTCCGATGCGATTTTCTTACCTTTCAAAATGGATGCTGCAATCTCAAAATCTTCAAAGCGGCCATTCGTGCACGTTCCTATAAAAGCTTGATTAATGCGCACAGAGCTAAAGTTGCCAACCGGATGTACGTTATCTACCTTGTTTGGTGCTGACACCAATGGCTCTAATGTCGATAAATCAACTTTGTGATGCGATACATACTGCGCATCGACATCTGGCTGTGGCATTTCGGCAATCGTTATATTTAACCGATCGAAGTGCGCTTGGGTGACGGCATCGCCAGGAACCACGGCGAACTTTGCCCCCATCTCAATTCCCATATTGCAGAGCGTCATCCGCTCAGGAATACTCATGTGGGCAATGGCCTCGCCGTGATATTCAATTGCAGCATAGATCGCACCTCTCGCGGAGATCGACTGAAGTATCGACAAAACAATATCTTTCGCAGCAACGCCTGCGGGCATGCGTCCCGTCAATTCGATCTTGATGCTTTCAGGAACTCTAAACCACAACTTACCTTCAGACCAGAGGTAGGCCATCTCAGCCCCGCCGATACCGCAACCAATCGCACCAACTGCGCCTACGGTAATGGTGTGTGAATCCATATTTGTGACCATCTTACCCGGATGAACCAAGCCACTTTCGACTGCAATTTGATGCGAGATTCCAGCGCCGACCTCGTGTAAATGTTCCCGAGGAATCCCGAACTGATCAAACAGCTTTCTACCAATTCTATGCATCAAGGCATGTAATGGGGTATCTGCCGGAGCGTAGTGATCGTAGAACAGCCGGATCTTCTCTGGATGAGCCAGTTTTTTTACGCCATAACGCTTAAAGTTTTGATCAATCAATCCAATGCCATCATCTAATGCAAACGTCCAATCGGGGCCAATCTCAACCATATCACCCGCTTTTACCGTCCGCCCCGCGAGGCGACCCATAATTTTTTCGGTTAGCGTTTGACTCATGTCTTCACCTCTTTGTTGCTTTGGGCTAATTTTGCAGCCCACAGTCCGCCCGCGCTCAGAATCGTAAGCACCTCGGGTGGAAGCGGCGTAAAAGAAAGTACTTTGCCATTAATCGATGCTTGCCCAGTTTGCAGATCAGCAAAAATCTTGTCTCCCTCAGTGATCGCAGACACAATTTCCGGGCTAATGACTACTGCCAAGCCATTGTTTACTGCATTTCTAAAAAAAATGCGTGAGAAAGATTTTGCAAGCACAAGGCGCACATTCGCACCGATCATAGACGTTACCGCATGCTCGCGAGACGAGCCGCAACCAAAATTCCAACCTCCTATGACGACACCTCCAGCAAGAACTTTTTGTCGTACAGCCTCGCCTAGCGGTTCGAACAAATGTTTAGCTTGATCCTCAGGCTTTAAAACGGCGAGGTATCGCGCCGGAAAAATAACGTCTGTGTCAATGTCGTCACCCAATACCGCAGCAAATCCCTCAACTTGCATACATATCCTTTGATCAACTATGGGCACAAGATATTTAGCTCAACCCAGTTTTAGTCACACAGACTTACGGGGCAATTGTGATTCCGCTACTTCTAATGAAGTTAGTCCACACTGGAATATCTTTATTAATGAAGTCAGTAAGCTCAGCCGCATTCATCAGCATTGGCTCGATCTCCATTTTTCGTAGCCGGTCAGTTATCTCGGGCGAGGCGACCGCTTTTTGCGCAGCGTCACTTAGCTTCTTGATCACGGCTTCAGGCGTACCGGCAGGTGCAGCCAAACACCACCACGCTAAAACCTGGAAGCTAGGGAAACCGCTCTCAGCGACTGTTGGGACGTCAGGAAGCGCACCAAGCCGAGTCGGGCCTGTCACAGCTAGCGCTCTCAGCTTGCCAGCTTGAATGAGTGGCAATGCCGCCGATGGAGAATCCGTAGCAAACAATACCTGTCCGGCGGCTACATCTACAATTACCTGACCACTGCCTTTGTATGGAATATGTGTCGCGGACACTGATGCTTTGTGTAAGAGCATTTCTGTCGCAAGGTGGGTAATTGTTCCAACTCCGGCCGAGGCAAAACTGCTTGGCTCTTTCTTTAATCGATCAAGTAATTCACCTAGGGTTTGAGGCGAGCCTGGTCTAGTTGACGTGAAAATTACATAATCAGATTTTGCCAGGCCTGAAATAAATGCAAAATCTTTTTTGACATCGTATTTTGCATTTGGGTTTAAAACTGGTGTCGTTCCGAGCGATGAAGTCGTGCCCATCGTTAAGGTATACCCATCTGGCTTTGCACGAGCAACATACTCCGTACCAATGACCCCTCCACCACCCAATCGATTTTCGACAGTCACGGGTGTCCCAAGTATTTCTCTCATCTTTTCTGAGAGAATTCTCGCGATCGTATCGCTACCGGTGCCGGGCCCAAAAGCGACAACTAGATTGATCGGCCGGTTCGGAAATGTTGGGTCCGCGTTAGCAGAAAACATCACTATGCATGCGGCAAAACTAGCGCAGATATTTATTAGGTACTTTCGCAAAAAAGACATATCAACTCCCTCGTTGTTGATTCACAAGCTAGAACCAAGCTCCACCCTTTGATTGTGACTGTGATAACCGGCACGCTCGGGTTTCGCACATTAGTGACTCTGTTGCTGGTTAGATCGAGCGACTGTGCTTTATTAGTATCTAAAACTTGACAGTCAAACTAAACCTAACTATTGTCCGTACAATTAGATTAACGAGGTATGCAAAAAATGTCAACGGCCGAAAAGTCAACGCATGGGGCGCTTTCAGATGTCAAAGTGCTAGACCTCTCAAACTTCCTCGCAGCACCGATGTGCGCCATGTTTATGGCAGACTTTGGTGCGCAAGTCATAAAAATTGAAAAGCCGGGCTCCGGTGACGAGATGCGGTTTTGGGGCGAAAACAAAGACGGCGTTGGGCTTTATTACAAGGTCATCAATCGAGGTAAAAAGTCCGTCACGCTTGATCTGCGAACCCCCTTTGGGGTTGAAGTCGTGAAAAAATTAGTACTGGACACGGATATCGTGATCGAGAATTACCGAACGGGGACACTTGAAAAGTGGGGACTCGGGTACGAAACACTCAAAGCGATCAATCCAAGCCTCATTATGATTCGCGTAACCGGTTATGGACAAACAGGGCCTTACAGCGATCGTCCTGGCTTCGGAACGCTAGCCGAAGCCTATGCTGGTGCCGCCTTTATTTCCGGCTACCCGGATCAAGCTCCACTGCTTCCAGGGTTTGGGTTGGCAGACTCGACGACGGGTCTTATGGCGGCATATCTTGGGCTTGTTGCGATGGCCGAAAAGCGACGCACAGGGAAAGGTCAATATATTGATCTGGCCATTTATGAAACCCTGTTAACGCTGATCGGGCCAAACGTCATTAATTATGATCAGCTCGGCATTATTCAGCAACGCAGCGGCAGCAGACTCTCATTTACCGCCCCCCGCAACACGTATCGAACGCGTGACGAACGTTGGGTAACGATTGGTGGCAGCGCGCAGTCCGCGTTCACAAGTATTTGTAAAACGCTTGGAATTGCCGAAATTATTGAAGATCCTCGGTTTTTAAATAATCGGCTAAGGATAAAAAATGTTGAGGCACTCGACCAAGCAATTCAATCCGCAGTTGAGCAATTTGATCTAACCGATTTATTAGCGCAAGCGGCCAAAAATAATTCTACGATGTCTCCAGTGAATGACGTCGAACAAATTTTTGCTGATCCGCATATTCAAGCAAGACAAAACATTACTCAGCTTTTTGATTCCGAACTCAAGTCGAATGTTCGCATGCAAGGTGTCGTAGGAAAGCTTTCCGAATCGCCTGGACATATCCGTCATCCAGGCCCAAGACTCGGTGCAGATAATCACGCCGTCTTAGTCGAGCAACTGGGCTATTCGCTTACCCAACTCGCACACGAGGGTATCGACACCGATCACACAATCAATGATCCAAAAGGTACAGATGCAATTTCCTGAAAAAATAACCGTAATTGATGTCTCTGCACGTGATGGCCTACAGAGCTTTAAGCGCTGGGTATCCACTGAAGACAAAGTTAAGATGATTGATATTTTGACCGAGACCGGATTTCCAGTCATCGAAGTCGCCGGTTTTGCGCATCCTCGCGTGATTCCCAATCTTCGTGATGCTGAAGAAGTGTGCGAACGTATTAAGCGCAAACCAGGCACTGTCTATCGGGGGCTTGCGCCTAATGCGCGAGGTGCCACACGTGCTGTCGCTGCGGGTGTTAACGAGGTTGTCGGGCTAGCCATTGCAAGCGATACTTACCTCAAAAAAAATCAGAATATGAGCGCCGAGCAAGCAAACGACCAAGCGATCGAAGCCTTTAGAATTGCTGAAACAGCAGGCTGTAGCTATGTCATTGCCATAGGCATGTCTTTTTGGTGTCCGTACGAAGGCCTGATTGCCAAGCAGCGCGTCATCGATATGGTGAAGAAGTTTCGAAATGCGGGCATACAGAAAATGTACTTGGCGGGCTCAGTCGGGATGGAAGATCCGCGACATGTCAACGCTCTCTTCTCGATGCTGCGCGATCAGTTTCCTGATATCGAGTTCGGTTTTCACATTCATAACTTGTCAGGAATGGCAACAGCAAATATCCTTGCCGCACTTGATGGCGGCGCTGCATTTTTAGAAGGCGCTATCTGTGGCATTGGTGGTGGCATCGCCATGCCCGAATCGCTCGGCTCGGTGGGAAATTACCCCGCTGAAGACTTAGTGCGTATGCTAGAGCTTCTTCAGATAAAAACTGGCTTGAATATCGAAACCGTGACTCAAGCCTCAAAAAAGATTGCTGCTTTACTTGATATCTCTCCAAGAAGTCATTCCGCCCTTGATTGCACGCGCGAAGCGGTCATGCAATGGGGCAAAGACCATCCACGCGAGCATCCCGCCTAAAAACTGGTTGTCCTCGCTAACCAAATTGATTCGGAGTATTTTATGCAATTGAACGATATCAGCATTCAACCTTTAGACGGTTTAAAAGTTATTGATGTATCAAGCTTTCTAGCTGGTCCGTTTTGTTCCACACAACTCGCCGAATTTGGTGCGGACGTAATTAAGTTAGAGCTCCCGAAGGTGGGGGATGCCTTGCGACGCTTCGGCAGCATCACACCAAATGGCGACTCATTGCCTTGGCTTTCGGAATGTCGAAATAAAAAGTCTGCCACCTTGGATCTTCGCACGCCAGAGGGCGCGGAACTACTTAAAGCGCTGATTAAAGACGCCGATGTCTTAGTCGAAAACTTTCAACCTGGAACTCTCGAAAAGTGGGGGCTTGGATGGGACGTGTTGAAAGAAGTCAATCCGAAACTAATTATGGTCCGGATCTCGGGATACGGGCAGACTGGGCCATACAGTCCGAGACCTGGATTCGGTCGCATTGGTAACGCGTTCGGCGGACTGTCTTATCTTGCGGGCTACCCGGACCGACCGCCCGTTACCCCTGGATCAGCGACCATCCCCGACTATCTTGCAGGCTTATACGGTGCGCTTGGAGTATTGCTGTGCATTCAAGCTTTACAAAAAACGGGTCGGGGACAAGTGGTAGATATTGGACTGTATGAACCCATCTTCCGTATCTTGGATGAAATCGCGCCGTCTTATCATATGAAAGGCTATGTTCGCGAACGCATGGGCCCTGGTACTGTCAACGTTGTTCCACATAGCCATTACCCCACTAAAGATGATAAGTGGGTAGCGATCGCCTGCACGAGTGACAAAATTTTCGAAAGACTCGCCCTTGCCATGGGTGTCCCAGAATTTGGGGGGGACGGCAAATGGGGCACAATCACACAACGCGAAGCAGAGCGCTCTGTGGTGGATGATTTTGTAAGCGCTTGGACTTCGACACTGACTCGAGAACAGGTGCTATCCACGTGCGAATCTTTCCAAGTGCCTTGTGGCTCAGTGTATTCAATTGATGAAATATTTATCGATCCTCAATATGCTGCACGAGAGAATATCAAGTATATGAAGGACGCATTTGGGCAAGAGCACGCCATTCCGAATTTAGTGCCACGACTGACTGACACACCAGGAAAAATTCGAAGCCTAGGGCCCGCACTAGGTCAACACAACGACGAAGTATTTAGAGGGCGCTTAGGCCTATCAGCTGAACGGATTGCAGAGCTTGTAAACAAAGGCGTTATTTAAGGACATCGTAAGTATGTTTATTCGTAAATCGATTTACGTACGCCGGTCTATGTTAATGACGCCAGGTAATCGCCCAGACCGGATCATGAAGGCGACAAGCCTGCCTTGTGATTCGCTAGTCATTGATCTCGAGGATAGTATTCCGCCCGCTGAAAAATGTGCGGCCCGCCAGATTACCTGCGAAACAATTCAAACCTTGCGACGTAATCGTCAAGAGATTTGTGTTCGTATTAATGGTCTGGATACCCCATACGGCTTGGAGGATCTGTCGGCACTGCCGCTTTCGATGATTGATTCGCTCATGATCCCGAAAGTTGAATCAAGTCATAGTTTGCTTCTCCTTGAAGAGCGACTTAATTCTTTGCACGCTGATCGAGATCAGCAACATCCTCTTCAACTGATCGTTATGCTTGAGACACCTCGTGGCATATTGAATGCCCTGTCAATTTCAGACATGCTGCCTCGCACTAAAGCGCTATTTTTTGGCTCAGGGGACTATTGCTCAGCAACTGGTGCAAAAATTTCTGCTAACACCTTACATTTTCCAAGATCAGTCGTAACCGCTGCGGCCGCCGCGTGCAACATACAAGCAATCGATGCCGCTTTTTTTGAACGTGTCAAAGACGCAGAGGCAACACAAGCTGACGCAATCATTGCACGTGAATTTGGCTTCTGCGGCAAGGTAGTATTTCATCCGAACCAAATCGATGTCGTGAATCAAATATTTTCACCCTCCGCGGCAGAAATCGAGGCGGCAGAGAAATTAATCTTGGGTTATCAAGAGAGCATAAAAAAAGGATTTGGTACTGCGGTCGTCGATGGTACGTTCGTTGCAGTCGATCTAATCGGACCCGCCCAGCGCACACTAGACTTAGCCCACCACTTGAAGATGACGAAGTGATTTTAATACTTGCGGGCGCTTACCCTTTGGGCATCGCTGGCCGTAGGGTATGCCAATCCGTAACGTTTTGAAACGCGCAACCCACCTGCAAAAGCAAAGGCTCATTCCAAGCAGCCGCCTCGAGCATGAGTCCTATTGGAAGTCCTTGGGTTGATAAGCCACAAGGCACCGACAGGCCGGGTATCTTGGCAAATGCACCCGCATAAGTATTGGCAGTTACTGCGCGCGTTGCTTCAAACAAATTACGGTCTTCAATGATCGGTGGGGCAACAGTCTTTGTGGTGGGTGAAAGCAAGACATCAATTTTTTTAAATACTGTCTGCATCTGGCGCACCCAGGCCTCACGATGGCGCATCGCACGCGCGTAATCTGTTCCCGTATAACTCAATCCCATTCTCATACGCTCTAACGTCTGAGGGCTCCAGTTCTCACCTCCGATCGCAAGGCGCTCCGCATGCGTGACACACGCATCCAAATAAATCATATGCGTCGAACTTGCATGTGTCATCTCGGCGCCAGGTAATGCGATATCGACGATTTCTGCTCCGAGTTTTTTAAGCGTATCTAACGCTTGCTCCATCGCCTTTGCCACGCAGGGGTCGAGGCCCTCGAAATAGTGGTTGGTTGGGACACCAATCTTGACGCCTTTAATGCCCTGCCGCAAATTCGGTAAAAATTGCTCAAGCGTCGCTGCTTCGCTGATGGGATCTTCGGGATCAAAACCCGCGAGTACCGCGAATAACTGTGCTGCCTCATGCGCCGTGCGCGCCATCGGCCCTACCGTGTCGTGGGTCTCGCTCACCGGCATACACCCTGTGTTGGGCACCCGCCCAAGCGTGGTGCGCAGCCCAGTAATACCATTGAGCGCCGCAGGAATTCGCACTGAGCCTCCAGTATCGGTTCCAAGCGCCATTTGCGACATGCCCGTTGCGACAACAACCCCGGATCCGCCACTTGAGCCGCCGGGTATGCGTGTAATGTCCCAGGGGTTCCGACACTGACCAGACACTGGATTGTTTGAACGCACACCAAAGGCAAACTCATGCAAACTCGCCTTGCCGACAATGACTGCCCCCGCTTGGCGCAATCGCTTGACCACTGTCGCATCCTTTGTAGGAACGTGGTTTTTAAAAAAACCAGATCCATACGTGGTCCGTAAGCCAGCCGTATCCAAGTTATCTTTAACGGCAATCGGGATCCCGTGAAGTAAGCCAAGAGACCGTCCTTGCGCGGCCGCGTCGTCAGCCGCTTGCGCGGCACGGCGCGCACCGTCTGTATCGACAATCATCATCGCATTGACTAAAGGATTCCATGCCTCAATTGCTTCGAAGCACTGTTCCAACCTTTGCAGAGCCGATACGTGTTGACTGTTCATGTTTGACTCAAAACACTTGTGAGATGAAATATTTGTCCGTACAATTAATATAACAGTATTTAACCCTCAGTTAGTTGGGCGCGAAACCTTGAACTCTGTATAAAACGACCACTGGGATACAAGCTATTACTGATCTGAACGACCGCTCCGGCTTTGTCGTAGTAGGTGCGTCGAATCTTTAATGCTGCCTGTCCTTCGGTTGCTTTAAGGACTGTGGCTTGCGATTTACTTAAGCTGGTGGCAGTTATATCTTGGGCAATTTCAACAATTTTCACCCGATGCCGAGCTTCGACCATCAAGTAGATGGGTTTAAAAAACACCTTCGCACCTTTTAGTACATCAGCATATTCAGGAATAAGGTACAGCTGTAAGTAACTAAGTGGTTTGACATGCTCCGGCATTTTTCTAATGATGGTTGCTGTCACCCATTGCTGCCCAACCGGACAATTCAAGTCTTTAGCGAGTAGTTCATTGGTTCTGATCTTTTTGGTTTCTATGATGTGCATCTCTGTTGCATCAACGAATTGGAGCAAATCGACGATGGTGTTTATCCCATTGAAGAACATTAAGTCTGTAGGCTTTCGCTTAACCACTGTTCCGATCCGCGCGCGCGACGTGATCAGTCCGTCTTCTTTGATCTCGCGAAGTGCTTGGCGAACCGTATGACGACTTACCTTATACATTTTTGATAGCGCGTCTTCGGTCGGCATGATGTCTCCGACTTTGTAAAGATCTTTTTCGATATCCGTAGTGAGTTGTTCCGCTAAGCGTTTATAAATTGGCTGGCGTGGCTTTCTAGCAGTGCTTACTTTGGAAGTCTTTGTTTTCATGTTGAACGCCGTTGACCTTTTGGCTTTTGAACCCAGCTTGTCGTTATTTAACTGGAGATAGTGATGAAAATTATACGCAGATCAGTGCTACAGCTTTTTGTTTATGCAACCCTCTCTTTGCAGGGCCTCGCCGTGACACCTTTGCACGCCGCGGAAATGGTTGTAACGAGTGAAATTCCACTGATCGTGAATCCCAGCCCTTATATCGTTGAGTTTGTCGAGACGGTCACCAAGCGTACCAATGGGGCGATACAAGGAAAATATTTTCATGCAGCGTCACTGTATAACGATCGGGACGCCATTGCTGCTTTAGGCACAGGCGCAGTGCAAATCGTTTTCCCCGTTATGTCTAGGCTAGAGCAAATGGATGCACGCATAGGCGTTGCGAGCTTGCCGTTTTCTTTGAGCTCAGCAAAAATGCTGAATAAGTGCTTCGCAGATGGATACACCCAGATGCTCTCCTCTTTCATCGAGCCCAAGGGTGCGAAGATCTTAGGCATCTTACGTACTGCCGATTTGATGTTTTTGATGAGAAGTCGCGATATTCAAAAACTAGAGGATCTGAAGGGCCAAAAGATCCGTGTCATCTCTGGCGGCATTGTATTGGACACGATCAAGTCTGTTGGCGCCAGCCCCGTCGCTTTACCCGCTCCTGAGTTATCGCCCGCAATTTCTCAAGGGGTCATCGATGGGATGATTACTTCTCCTGCCGGCTGGGCGGATGTCGTGGGTATCACCGCTAAATTTGCAACGCTTGTCCCGGGCATGTCGCTTGCTACATCAGCTGTCGTCGTGGATAAAAAATGGTTTGACGGCCTACCTGCCGCACAACGACAAACAATTCAAGACGTTATTGATGAAATCATTAAACGTCAGTGGACTGAAACTGTCGCAAAGGATGAAACCTTAATCAAGCGCATGACAGATCTGGGTGGATCGTATCGCATTATGGCCCCCGCGGAGGTAGATCGCCTGAAAGAACGTTTTGCGGCAGCCGGCGCCAACTTTAGAAAGCAACATGCCGCAACCATTGATAAAGCTGAGGCTTTAGAAAAAACCTGCAAGGTGAACTGACGCGTCAGTTCGTCATGGCAAGGTGACTCATCCCAAGACACTTTTAAAAGACAGGTACGATGAAAAAAACCGAACAACCCTTTGGGCGAGCAGGTCCTGTCTTAGACTTTCTTCTTACGATTGCAACGATATTGTCTTTGATTGCGACTGCGATCATGATTATTGAAGGTCTTAGTCGCTACATTTTAAATACCAGCTATTTTTGGGCTGAAGAAATGGTCCGTTTTATGATGGTCTGGTCATTCAGCTTGACGATTGGCATTGCGGGATTTAAGAAGCTACATATACGCACTGAACTGCTGGTGCAGAAATTTCCACCAGCAGTTCAACGTCTGTGTTGGATTCTGTCGTGTGCCACGGGCATTACTTTTGCTCTTATCTTGATTTACTCAGCAATTCCCCAGATCATTCGATACTTCCAAATGGGTATTGTTTCGGAATCAAATCTTGAGCTTCCGATGTGGTTACTCTACCTATCGATGCCGATTGCAGGCTTAGGTTTACTTTGGTACTACCTAAGTGCCCTGCGGTATGCGTGGAGCGTCGGCGACCCATTTATGCCCGAGACGGAGGACTTCTCAACCTCACCTGATTCTGATCGTACTCGTCCCTCAACGAATCCACTCCTATGACGCTCATTCTCGCTGCAATCGGCTTATTAGGCCTCATGGCGCTCGGAGCGCACGTTGCAACCACGATGGGGTTGATTTCCAGCGCAATCGCCCTGTCGATCGATAATGTACCCATTGCTGTCATCGCTCAAACCGCATTTAAGTCGATTAATAGCTATCCGTTAATGGCTGTGCCCATGTTTATATTGATGGGCAACATCATGATGAGAGGCAATATCGTCTTTGTCTTGGTAGATTTAATTGGTAGTCTTGTTCGTTTTGTTAGAGGGGGCTTAGCGCTAACCGTCATGTTGGCCTGTGTGTTTTTCGCAGCGATCTCAGGGTCGAGCGTCGCATCGGCCTCAGCCATTGGCGCCTCGACCGTTGAGGAATTGAAGAAAGAGCGCTATCCCGCCAATTTTTCTGCCGCGCTCGTCGCGGTTGGTGGCACGCTCGGCTTAATGATCCCTCCGTCTTTAGGCTTTATCTTAATTGGCTCGATCGTTGGCATCCCTGTTGACAAACTATTTATCGCCGGAATTGTCCCAGGCTTATTTGAAGCGGCCTTACTTTTAATCACCACCTATGTTATTTGTCGAAAAAAGGGCTACGGGTCGCAACATGCTGCGATCGACGTGAAAGGATTTTTCAAGAAACTCCCACGCTCTTCTGGTGCGTTATCAATGCCCGTACTGATTATGGGCAGCATTTACCTCGGGCTATTTACGCCGACCGAGGTCTCCGCCGTCGCGGCTGGGTTCTCTATTATCTTGTGTGTCTACATCTATCGCAGCTTGGGTTGGCGAGATATCTGGGGGATCTCGAAAGAGTCCGTCATGCAGTCAAGTATGATTTTTGCAGTGGTGCTGGGCGGCAGCCTAATTGGTTTTGTGCTCGCGCGGATGGGCGCCTCTAACGCCCTCGTGCAGCTCATGGTCGAGTTGGATATGAAACCATGGCAATTTTTATTACTGGCTAACATCGTTCTCTTGATCTTGGGTATGTTTTTGGATGGCGTAGCAATGATTGTGCTGACTGCGCCCTTGCTATTCCCGATTGCTACACAACTAGGCATCAACCCCATTCATTTCGCAGTCATCATGGTGGCAAACGTCGAGATCGCAACCCTGACCCCCCCGATTGGACTCAATTTATTTGTCATGAGCTCCATTGCAAAAATTCCAGTTGAATCTGTCGTGAAAGGGGTCATTCCTTTTTTTGCTACAAGATTGATTGCCCTTGGGGTTTTAACCTATGTGCCTTGGCTTTCATTGGTTTTATTGTGAGTGTCGTATTTATTGTGAGTGTCGTATTTATTGTGAGTGTCGTATTTATTGTGAGTGTCGTATTAATCAAATTTTGTAACCTTTGCATGAGGAATCATCATGACGGATGTGAGCCGCGCGGACAATTACCGAGGGGTGTTTGATACACGATTAGGATTTGGTGAAAAGCCTGCCGTCATTGTGATCGACTTTGTAAAAGCGTACACCACCGAGGGAGCACCCTTTTTTGCTCAAGGTGTTGTCGATGCGGTAGGCCAGTCGATTCCCTTGTTGGCCGCTGCGCGCCGGGCGGGCGCACCCATCATCTATACGCAAGTGGTGTATCACCCCTCTGGCTTGGATGGTGGACTATTTTTTAAGAAAGTGCCCTCGCTCAAGCTGTTTATCCAAGGCGCACCTCTTGGCGCCATCGACGATCGCATCATGCCACAGCCCTCAGACTTTATTGTCACGAAACAGTATCCAAGCAGTTTTTTTGGCACCTCGCTTGGTTCGACACTCAAGACCTTAGGCATTGATACGACGGTGCTGATAGGCTGCTCAACCAGCGGCTGTGTGCGGGCAACAGCGGTAGATGCCATACAGCACGGCTATCGCGTGATTGTGCCCAAAGAATGTTGCGGAGATCGTCATGACGCTCCTCACGATGCTGCGCTGTTTGACATTAATGCAAAGTACGGCGATGTCTTGACGAAAGCCGAAGTCATTTCCTGGTTTGATCAGTTTTCTAACCGCTCAAATGGCTAACGCTTCACTCACCATCCGTCGTGATTGGGCACGTGTCGATCTAGCGGGAATTCCTGCGTTGATGCAAGCATCGGGCAGTCAGATCAGCGATGTCATCGCTGGGGCTGCTACGCTCGATCTGAGCTTACGTCGAATAAAACTGAATTTGCCCGTGTTTGCCCTGGGCACCTCTGCGCGCGCACCGAGTAAACATGGTCCGGGCACGGTGGGCGTCTCAGTGACGCTTTCAACCACGACGATCCAAGCGGGTGATTTTATTATGGTCGATGAGGATGGTGTCTCGACGATACCGAGCACAAATATCCACAACATTGAGCCGAGGCTTGAGGCACTCTTTACGCGGGATCGTTTGATACAAGATCGTGTGGCGTCAGGCGCAACGAAGCCACCAAACTTTGAGAACCTATTAAGTCAAGCCGGCGTGCATTGGATCGCATGAAAAAGAAAACGTCTGCCTCTTCCAAAGATTTATGGAAAATTACGCTAGCTGAGGCGTCCGCTCGTATACAAGCGGCTAGTTTGTCGCCTGTCGAGTTGCTTGAAGCCTATCTTGATCGCATCGCTGAAGTAGACAGCAAGATTCACTCTTATATTTGTGTTGCGGCCGAACCAGCACGCAATGCTGCAAAACGTGCCGAAAGTGAACTGCGAAATGGAATTTGGAAGGGTCCACTTCATGGGATTCCGTTCGCAGTAAAAGATAATTACGACGTAGCCGGATTGCCTGCGACGGCCGGCTCTCGGTTGCGCTTAGGGCACATACCGGAGGTTGATGCACCGCTTGTCGCTGACCTTAAAGCCGCAGGCGCGGTGTTGATTGGTAAGTTGGCGACGTGGGAGTTCGGGACAGGCAACGGGGGCGAATACTTCGATCTACCTTTTCCGCCCGCACGCAACCCTTGGGATGTAGAAAGATTTACGGGTGGCTCGTCGACTGGCGCAGGCGCCGGGGTCGCTGCAGGCACAACTCTTTTTGCGCTGGGTTCCGACACAACCGGCTCGGTGCGACTGCCGGCCGCTGCCTGTGGCGCAGTGGGGATGATCACCACGCCCGGACGTCTCTCAACCCAAGGAATTCTTCCGAACTGCTGGTCTCTTGACACGCCCGGCCCCTTCGCCTGGACGGTTCAAGACTGCGCGATAATTCTTGATACCTTGCTGGGGCCGCCCGCAGCAAACGCTTTGCCTCAACGCTCGTTGTCACGTAGCGTGGGCATGCCGATTTCAGGTTTACGGATTGCCGTCGTTGACGATCCGGGTCCCGGCTTTCCACAAGCAGACCGACCGTTACAAGACGGGCTCCACAAAGCACTAGAGGTTCTTGAAAAGCTTGGCGCACGCCTCACGTACGTCAAGCTTCCCATTCCAGCGGCAGAATGCTTTGCGGCATCCCGAATGATCGGACCCGCAGAAAGTGCCGCGATCCATGAGGATGAACTCAAACATCATGCTGATCAGATGGGGTTTGCCTTACGAGATAAGCTCTTGGCCGGCTCGCTCGTCCGAGCAGTGGACTATCTCGCAGCACAGCGCTTAAGACGAGCAATCGCAACGAGTCTGGACACGCTGCTACGCGGCTACGACGCCTTAGTAACCTTTGGCACCTTACATTTACCGCCAAAACTAGGTGTTGAGCCCGAGATGACAGCCTTCACTGTCGAGACGATGCTGACCCCTTTTAATCTCTCTGGACACCCCGCCTTAGTGCAATGCAATGGCTTCGCAAAAGGCTTGCCTCTCAATTGGCAAATCATTGGTAATCGCGGTGATGAAGCAACGATTCTACAAATCGCTGGTGCCTATGAGGCTGCAACCCCATGGCGCAATCGGAGGCCAACACTATGAGCAAAAAACGTCCGGCTAAGACCGCTTCTGGCGAACAACCAAATACTGTCCACTCTTTTGCAGCGCTGCACGGACTGTCAGAACTAAAGTCTGTTTATTTAAAACGCATGGAGGAGTTGTCTGTGCCGGTCGCAACGTTTGGTCAGCAAGTTAGGCGTCTGTCCAACAAAGAGGACGGTCCCGCACCCGTCTTTGTTGTGATGACTCGCACCTAGGACACTTGAGCGAAACATGAAAACACTCATCATCGAAGTGCGCGTGAACGAATACGCGATGCGCGACGAGAACCCAAATGTGCCTTGGACAGCCGCAGAAATCGGTCGAGAAGCGATCGGCATCGGCGATTATGCGTATCTTGAATTGGGCTATCCAACAAATGCAGAGCTAGTGCGTGAAATTGTCAAGCTTGCGAAGGTCATCGGCCGTGATGTTGCAACGCCCGAGCAGGCGCGACAAATGCTAGGTGTCGACTAATCCACAGTAGAAACATACATAGGTGAATTCCATGCAAACACAAACGCTCAGTGCCACCGCTGCAACCACGACCGCGCTGGAAAACATCACGAAATACAACCCGACGATTAACGCGATGATCACCGTCCTCGCTGATCAAGCACTCGCGCGTGCAGCGCAACTCGACGCCTTACCTGCCCAAGCCCGAGGCCCTCTGCATGGCATGGTAGTTAATCTAAAAGATAATATCGATTTAGCCGGAAGCGTAACGACCGCCGCCTCCATTATCCTGAAAGATAATGTCGCGCAGCACAACGCCTTTATCACCGACCGCCTCCTTGATGCAGGGGCTGTCATCATTGGTAAGTCCAACTTACACGAATGGGTGTTTGGACCGACCAGTCAAAGCAAACATTTTGGACCAGTCAAAAACCCGTGGGATCCTTCACGCATCCCAGGCGGTTCGAGTGGCGGTTCGGGAGCCTCTGTCGCAGCCGAAATGTGTACCGTGTCAATTGGCAGCGACACGGCAGGGTCGATCCGAATCCCCTCCGCGTTTAACGGACTAGCCGGTTTACGGCCTTCTGTGGGCAGAATATCTTGCGCGGGTAGTGTCGGGGTCAGCCCTCCTTTCGACGTTCTTGGCCCTCTAGGGAAATCCGTCTCGGATGTCGCTCGCGTTTTTCAGGTGATTGCGGGCTATGACCCCTCAGATCCCATGTCCATCGACCGTCCCGTACCAGATGCGTTGAGCAAGTTGAATGACAGCGTTCGCGGTAAGCGCATTGGCTTCATGCGCCGTTGGTACTTTGACCATATATCTACAGAATTACAAGCCGCGATTGACAATGCGCTAGACGTTTATAAAAGCCTGGGGGTCGAGATCGTTGAGGTGGACCTAGGAGATGTTGATCGCGCACAAGAGATGTTAGGGTTTCGGTTAATTTTGGCTGACGCTTTCGAGAAGCATCGAGAACAACTCGCTCAACGACCCAACGATTATGGCGAAGACATCCAAATGCGACTTGCCATCGGAGGTCGCTTAAGCGGCCCAGATTACGCCCAAGCACTGCGCTGGACCGAGGCTTGGCGACACCGTCTTTCTGGCTTGTTCACCCAAGTTGACGCGATGTTGTGTCCCACGACGCCCATACTGCCGCCTTTAAGAGCGGACTTAGAGTTTGCCCAAGCGATTCGCGCGATTCCGAAATTTACTTGCGTCTATGCGGCCGCTGGCGTTCCAAGTCTTGCGCTTCCATGCGGGTTCTCGGCGCAAGGCCTGCCGTTGTCCATGGAGCTCGCGGGCCCTGCCTTTGGTGAAGCCGCAATATTGCAGTTGGGTCATGCTTTTCAGAAAGTCACCGCGTATCACTTGCAACGACCTGCGCTTCTTTCCTAATCTTTACCTTAAAAAAATTTATTAGTAAGTTTTAAGTAAAAATTGACCTTGACCAACGATTGATTTTTGCATTAGATTAATTCCGTTCCAAGATAATTCCTATAACTTTGGAGAACCAAACCATGAGACCTGCTTCCCTAATTCAATCCATCTTGCTTACCGCCGGTCTATCGATCGCTGCGTTCAGTGTTTCAGCCCAACCAACAATGAAGTTAAAGGTGGCCTCGAACTATCCAGCCACCTCCCTCTTTAGCAAAGTACAGCAACACTATTTCGACGAAGTCACGAAGCGCACAAACGGTCGTGTAACGTTTGAATACTACTATGGTGGCGTGCTACTCAAAGCATCCGACGTGTATCCAGGGTTAAGCCGTGGTGCAGTGGATATCGGCTTTACGGTACCTGCAGCCTTTAATCCTCGCGAGTATCCCCTAGCAGGCGTTACGCTGCCCTTTGTCACCGAAAATGTGCAAGCCGCAAGCTATGCGTTTCGCGATTGGTACAACACCACACCTGAGGTTCAAAAAGAATTTCAGCGTAATAATGTTCACGTTCTCCTGACAATCCCGGCAGCAGAAAATGTATTGTGGAGCATGAAAAAGGTCACTACAGCCGCAGACCTTAAAGGTATGCGTATTCGCACCTTGCTCGGACCTGCCGATGCCCTGGTAGCTCTTGGCGCAACAGCGGTGACCGTTCCCTACACTGACGCGATTGATTTGCTAACGCGCGGTGGAGTCGATGCCATTTCCACGACACCTTTCGAGCAAGGCGTCAAAGATGGACTCCCTGAAATGGTTAACTATCTGTCACCTGCCGCGCGCATGGGAATCTTTGCCACAGTCATCACTTCAATCAATCTGGATAAGTGGAAGGCGATGCCTAAAGATCTCCAGGAGATATTTACAAGTTCAGCCAATAACGCTTTGAAGTTTTATGCCACTGAGCAAGGCAAAGAAGTAGATGAGTCTGTCGAAATATTGCTCAAGGCTAAAAAAGTTCAAGTCGTCCCGATGGATGCCGCCGAGGAAAAAAGATGGCGTGAAGAGACAAACGACGTGATCGTAAAAAAATACAATGCTCAAGTCGCACGCGTTGGTGGAGATGGCACAGCATTGTTAGCCTCGTACACAGCTTTGGTCCGCAAATATGAAAAAGAATACCCCTACGTCACGGGTATCGATCGTTTCGTGGCGCGTAAAAAATGAGCTTAAGAAACGCCTGTCAGAAGTTAATTACGACCTCTCGGTCGGTCGCGTCGGCTATGGCTGGTGTGACTGGTTTTTTGACGATCGTCATGATACTCGGGGTTGTGGTCGATGCCTCCCTGAGGGGAACGGCAGGGATCGCAGTCTGGGGGGTGCTTGAGCTATGCACCCTTCTACTGCTTGCAATGATTTATTTTGGCTTGCCGTCGACGCAGAGCGAACGAGAGAACTTTCGTGTCTCGATCGTTACAGACTTAATGCCGATGAAAGTCAATTTATTCATCAGTGGCATCTTGTTGTTGCTACAAATAGTAATCTTGGGTTTGCTGTGTTGGTTCACATGGCGTGCTGCAATATTTTCGTTTAACCGCGACGAGGTTTCAATTGGTTTGGTTGAAATTTCATTGTGGCCACATCGTTTCATGATCGCCATGGGTCTTACGGTGCTCACGTTCCAAAGCGTAGTATCTGGCCTCGATCTGTTGCTAAATGGAAAACATCCATTCGCTCCAGACCAAGCTATCGAACTTGCACAAACCGTCAGGCAGCAAACATTATGAGTCCTGCAGAACACGGGTTTTGGTTAGTGAGTGGGCTATTTTTTTTGTTGGCACTGGGTTTGCCGATTGCTGCGTCTTTACTCACTTGTGGGCTGCTTGGCATTTTGGCAGTGCAAGGATGGGGCGCAGCCGACTATTTGCTGGGCACGCTGCCCTATTCAGTATCGGCAGAGTTTGCCTTTATTGTGATCCCACTGTTTCTGTTTATGGGGCACATGGCATTTTCAGCTGGGATTTCTGAAAAGGGCTTTCGCGCAGCAACCGTTTGGTTGGGACATATTCCAGGCGGTCTAGCTATCTCTGCGATTGTGGCCTGTGCAGCCTTTGCGACGGTCTCAGGGTCTTCCATCGCAACCGCCGCGACGATTTCAAGAGTGGCCATTCCGGAACTCTTAAAAGCGGGTTATTCAAAATCGCTTGCGGGCGCTTGCGTAGCAACGGGTGGCACCTTAGGGGTACTAATCCCTCCGTCTACCATTATGGTGCTGTACTCCATCGCAACCGAAACCCCAATACCTGAATTATTTATGGCGGGGATTATCCCTGGCATTTTGACGGTACTGATCTACGGTCTGGGCATTTACGTGATGGTTAAGCGTGATCCCAAAATGAGCAGCATCACAGTACACCCGCGCAGCGGATTTAAAGAGCGCATGCGCGCCACCTTTATGTCGTGGGAGATTCTTCTACTATTCGGCATCGTGATGGGTACGCTCTATACAGGGATGGCAACGGCCACCGAGGCGGCTGGTTTTGGTGCGCTCGCAGCGTTGTTAATTGCGATTTCACGCGGAACAAGTTGGAAAGAGATTAAAGAAGGGCTGCGGACCTCCGGCTCAAGCACCGCGACAATATTCTTTCTGATCATAGGTGCAGGCGTATTTAGCGCGGCTCTGGCCACTACACAAATACCTCAAAGCCTGTCTGCTTGGGTCGGTACCTTAAATTTACATCCCACAATCTTACTCATTTGCTTATTGGTTCCCTTTTTGATTTTGGGGTGTTTTGTTGATGCTGCTTCGATGGTGTTACTGACGATGCCAGTTGTTTTCCCAATCGTGAAGCAAGCGGGGATCGATCCTGTTTTGTTCGGGATTCTGGTCGTGAAAATGACTGAGATCGGAAACATCACCCCACCGGTAGGACTGAATGTATTTGTGGTGGCAACCACGAATCCTGTTCTGACGATTCGAGAAATTTTCAAAGGCATCACACCTTTTTTCTTTATGGAACTATTGGTTGTTGCGCTTCTAATCGCTTTCCCGAGCATTACTCTCATTGCTGTTCGATAGACTGTGTGTCATTTGTAGGAGGCCTGTGTGGCAAAAGCGTATTTGATGGGGCATATCACCGTCACGAATCTTGAGGGGTACAAAAAATATTCACAGGTTGTTTCGGCACCCCTGACCGCACCAATAACTACGCAATTTCCGTTGGCACGCTTGCTTGACCCACTTGCAGGTTAGGTTATCGCTGGTAACGATCACCTGCGCATACTGACCGGTTACTCTCGTGTAATTTAAAGAGAGGGGGCTAGTCTGCTTGGAGTTTGTCAAAGACGCGTTCAGGGGCTTGGTTGCACCTACCTGTCATACCTCTGCGCTTGATCTGCGCGTAGGCATGCGCTTTGAGGGCGAGCGTGCGCAACCTCTGCATCAGGCGCTGCGCGATGCCTGTAAAACAATCCAAGAAATGCCTGCGCGGTATCTGACGCACCCAGATGGCAGCAACATCCTGGCGGTCACGCGCCATGGACGTGTGGCTGGGCCTAAGCATCTGCTTCTTGACGAGGCGTATCTATCGAGCTTTGGGCACTTGCGCTTGCCGCAACATCTTTACACCGCCCTGCAACGTTTTGACGCGTGGATCGAACCGGCCTTGCTGGCTGAGTGGGCGCGGCTGATCAAAGGCTATGCGCTGCGCCAGCACCGTGCGGTTGACGAAAACACCTTAGTAGCTGCGCTGGCCTGGTCAGACCCCGCACGCGACGTCACCCTTGCTCGTGGGCAGGCGCTGCAACTGCTGCAAGACGGTGGGTTGCAGTGTGTGTAGCGACCGCGTACCCAGCGAGGTCATGCTCTCCGGCGCGCAAAACCGCATCCAAGACTGGTGGGCGCAGGCGTATGACGGGGTGCTGGGTGAAAGATTTAGGCTTGAAGCGCAAGCAAGCTTGCCGCTGGTGGGTGGCGGTGCGGGGGTTGAAGAGGTGTATGCGGATGTACGGGTGCGATCGACGTTGGCCCAATGAGTAGGCATAGGTGGCGTTCGCCTAAGGGTTTTTATCGATACTGTCGTGTTTTCCAGCATAGCGCATATAGGCCGTACCATTTTCAAGAGTAAAACTTGCTTTGTAGTTATCGTCAGGGGTTATATGTACCGTGTAACACTTAACTTTAACTTTTGGATTTTCGATAGACCAGGCAGTTCTATTTTGTAAATTATGAAGATGAAGTTTTGCAGGCGCCTTAGTAACATCTAGAAGTAACAAGTGGCCAATAATTTTCTTGGCTTCGCGCAACACTTCATCTGGCAAACTACCGTATGACTTCACAAACGTAGCAGCACTTGCATCTATGCGATAAATGATATTCGCAGACATCAAGTTATAGCGTTAATTTTCTCAAGAATTTGCTGTATTTCTTCCGCAGAATCACCGGAGAGGTTTTCTGCACGCCCTAAAAAAGCAGCATCGTGAGTGCCTATTTCCCATCTGATTGAAGAAGTGCAATCGTATATTTGTGAGAAAGCAGCAAGCGACCTATCAATGCTGTTAATAGTGTGTCTAGCTTCTGGACGGATTTTTGATCGAAATTGCTGCAACTTACTTGCGACGCAAGAGACTCTCTCCTCAAGCATTAAGATGCGATCGCTTAAAGAAAAATCCTCATCAATTGCCTCTGGTGGAAAATTTCCTTGCTCTAATCTTTCTTTTAACGACTTCAAGGCTGAAAAGTGACTTTGAAGGTCTTTAATCATGCCCTCTGTTCTTAGAGCGGCGCCCCAACAAAGAAAATCTAGTGCCCATCGAGCAGACATAGTTTTTCCCAGCAGGCGAAACTTATCCAAGCTTTTACTAAGTCGATCTACGTCAGAATCGATGTCGCTAAAGTTTATTGCAATTGAGTTCATGTTTTTATCCCTCAGAAGATAGAGGCATACGAAAAAGATTTTGATGTGCCCTAATTATATCCTTCAAGTAGAGTGCGTTCTGGAGCCTTTCACTCGAGAAAATCGACCAGCGACTTATCGAATACCTACGCATCTCGCTCTAAGAGGACACTCATCCCATCGCAGCGTAAAAAGCGTTACTAAGGCAATTGGTGATGGGCGATGCTGTAACAATTTGATACATAAAATAGTTATGTTCTCGGTCCGTTTTGGATCTTTCAAATACTAAAATTGAATCCGCCTCTTGCAGGGTTCATCCAAGCCCAGACCAAGTCGAAATTGTCGACTATCACTGAAAGGCAGATAAGCATGACCACGAATAAAAATGCGTCCGATTCACCCAGGTGAAATTTTGAGAGAAGAATTTCTTATTCCGCTAGGTATGTCAGCCCACGCTCTTTCGATAGCGTTACACGTACCAGCCCCACGAATTCACGATATCGTTCGCGAACGAAGGGCCGTGACGCCTGACACCGCCTTACGGCTTGCTCGCTATTTCGATACAACGGCACAGTTTTGGTTAAATCTACAAAGTGCTTTTGACTTAAAGCAAGCCGAACAAGATGTGGGTCAACTCATCAAGCAAGAAATTAGACCTCGTGCGCAGCAGGCCGCTTGACGTTTAACGGCAGCTTGGCTCAAGACTAATCGCGCTCAGACTCAATGTCGACGGCAGGTAGGTTATTTAATTTGCGCGTAAAACCTCGCCGTTCAGGGCAAGGATGTAGGCGCGGAAGGCCCCCACATCGATCAATAGAAATAAAGTCGGAGATGACAATGAACGTAAAAATCACTAAGACCGAAAAGGATTACCAAGCCGCAATGAGTCGCCTGTCCGACCTCATGTCGCGCGATCCCAAGCCCGACTCCAAGGATGGGGACGAACTGGAATTACTCGCTCTGGTCGTCCAAGACTTTGAGCGAAAAACCGTCCCTCCGGTAAAGGCTGACCCTATTGAATCGATCCTTTTTCGCATGGATCAGATGAGGCTCACTCGCAAAGATCTAACAAAATACATCGGGTCGATTTCGAAGGTTTCTGAGGTGCTCTCGCGCAAGAGTCCCCTGTCGCCACTAATGATTCGACGGCTCCATCAGGGTGTGGACATTCCCGTAAACATCCTGATCGAAGATGCAGAGGCGCACAGTCTCGAAGTCAATGCGAAAACTCAGACCACAGCAAATGGGCATAACCTTTTTGCGGTCACATCTGCATCAGCGAGGTGATCGGCAAGACTGGCCAAGTCAGTCAAATTTTTAGCGACTAGAAAAGAGAATTAATTTAAGCCATTGGCCCATTTTGATGAAATTTCTACAGGTTGCTTACCGGTACGGAACCGAACTTACAGTCGAGGTTTACGAATAACATCTGACAGTGTGCGATTTTCATCGCTTAAAACTTGAGACAATGAGCGCATTGAGGTGAACCAAATCCTAGGGTCTGATGGCTTAGGCTTGAATTCACCTTTAGCAATCGCCAACATTCGTTCACGAATTTTTTCTTGCGAAGCGATACCGACTTTAAACATTTTCATTTTTCTTCGGAGTGAAAAGAGGTGGTCTAGGGTTAATTCGCTCTCGTTCAAGCGCTTGACGAGAACCTTTGAGGCGGCATTCAAATGAAAAGCGACTTTAAAGGCTGGCTCTGGACCCTTGTTGAGATTAGGCTCGCCTTGCTCTCTAGTCGTGTGTACTCAGACTAATTCGTGCACCCGCAGCTCGGGCAAGTTTCACCATTGACTTTATCGTGAGGTTTACATCCCCGCGAAACAGCTTGGACATATAAGCCCGACTAACACCAAGTTCTTTTGCAAACTCGTCAGCCGTCATATTGAGATCACGGCGACATCTGTCTAACTCGATTGCAAAATCGAGTTTTATTTTTTCGACCCAATAAAAATCATCGTTCTTTGCGCTCTCGACAAAAGAGCTCAGATTTTTACTTAGCTTAATGGCTTTTCTGATTTCGATCACCAAGACGGTCGTGATCTTGAGCTGCTCAGCATCGGCTAAGCCAAGGTCAGCATATACGTTGCCAGAACTAGAATGCACTTCAACGCCGTCAATAATTCGGAGTTTCATTAGCGCGACTACTTTAAGTAGAAATCGATAAAGTCTCTTGCCAAAAAACCCAAAACAGTAAAAGCAATAATGAAATGCAAAACTACGAGACAGAAAAATTTTGAATCAACGTGATTTTGTGACCCAACGTAGCCAGCAGTCAGCTCTCGGCGCAGTTCAGCCTGACCCCGCATCATCTCAAAGCGTACGTCAGCAAACCCCCTACTCATCTGCAATCGCAAATCGACCATGGACTGGGTAAGGTGATCCATCGAGCGATCAAGACGCTCAATCATTTGGGTATTTTTTTCGACGACTGATTCAAGTGCGGACATGCGTTTTTCCATCACAAAATTCAAAACATTATTGTGAGGCTTTTCTATTCGAAAAAGTACGTGTAAGTCGTATCTTTGGTAACCCAATTGTTAGCGATTGCAACAGCTTAATAGAGGCCAAATACAACGATGAAAGTGATCAGCAGCTACGAAGCCTGTATAGTCGTATGCGAGAAACGGATCTTGACATCGATGATCTAAGCTCATTTGCGAAAACTGTGAAAGCCTAAAACCGCTAGGTTTTTTTCCCATTTGCCGCTGGCACATTAACGTAGCCAAACGGACAATGCCGGCAGCGGTTACCGCAGCAGACCCCCCGCTTTAAATGAGCGTGGCTTGTCAACACTTGATACCCCGATGCAGGATCAATGTACGTATCTTGACCCTTTTCACAGGCGATACGATGAAGTTCTTCAATACTTGGCATGAGCAATACTTGATCTAGATCTAACTAGGGCTTCTAAAGGTTGTGTACTCTCAGCATCTGCCGGTACCGTTTGTTGCGTGGCTGGTGTTGGAATAATCAACTGTATTCTTCGCTAATTCAATAATTTTTTTACACGCGACACGACCTCAGCGGCTGTGATGTTGAAATACTCATATAACTGCTCAGCCCCACCCGAGGCACCAAAACCTTTCATGCCAACAAAATCTCCGCGCTCGCCAAGATAGCGGTCCCAACCAAAACGCACGGCGGCCTCAATCGCAACCCTCACCACCTGGGCGCCCAGAACGTCTGAGCGATACGTTTGATCCTGCTGATCAAATAACTCACAGCAAGGCATTGAAACAACGGCCGTTGCAATACCTTCAGCCTGCAACCGTTCTCTAGCCTTCAGTGCGATGATCACTTCAGAGCCGGTTGCCAAAAGCGTGACGACCCTCTTGCCACCCAAGGCTTCTGCAAGGATATAACCGCCGCGTCTCGACAGATTGTCTGCGCTAAGTTCAGTACGCACTCTGGGCAGCGCTTGGCGTGCAAAGACCAGCGACACGGGGCCCGTGCGGTGTTCCAGCGCAATTTCCCAGCACTCAGCGGCCTCGATTGCATCCGCCGGACGCATGACCAACATATTTGGCATCGCGCGCAGAGAGGCTAAGATTTCGACCGGCTGGTGCGTCGGGCCATTTTTACCCACCCCGATTGAGTCGTGACTGAACACAAATTTAGCCGGAAGGTTCATCAAAGCGGCCATTCGCATTGCGGGTCGCTCATAATCTGAAAACGCCAAATAAGTGACAGCTAACGGGATAATGCCGCCGTGCGCGGCCATGCCATTCACCATCGAACCCATGACGTGTTCACGAACTCCACAATGGATATAGGCACCGCCATGATCTTGAGCCGTAAAGGCTTTGAGCCGACGTTTATGGCTAGTGGGTGCCTCTAAGTCTGCGCAGCCGACCATTCGCTCAGGCAGTATCTCAGCCAAGCGATCATTGATTTCAGCCGAAATCAAAATACCGCCGGGGGCTAACTCACCTACAAGTGAGTCGCGCTCATAGGCGCGCAACACGTCTTGCCAGCCCTCAGGAAGCTCGCCAGCCAATACACGATCGAATTCATGTCGCTCAGCTTGGCTCAGAGCGTTTAAACGCGTCTGCCAGGCTTGATACTCGAGTTCACTTCTTTTGCCGGCTTGACGCCAAATACCCAAGACGTCGTCTGGGATTTGAAACGGAGCATGAGGCCAATCAAGTTCTGCGCGTGCAAGATCTGCATCATCTTTAAACAAGCGTGCACTGTGGCCACCACGTTGGCCTTGAAGTCGCGCGACACCACGAGCGATCATGGTTCGACAAGCGATTAAAGACGGCCGCGGATCAGCTTTAGCCTGTTCAATAGCGCTTGAAACTGCCTCAAGGTCATGGCCGTCGACTTCAATCACATGCCAGTGGGCGACACGAAAACGCTCGGCGACATCTTCGCTAATAGAAAGTGACGTACTGCCATCATCAGTGATTTGGTTGTCGTCCCACAGCAAAATGAGCTTACCGAGTGCCAGATGGCCAGCCAACGAAATCATCTCTTGGCCAACACCTTCTTGCAGACACCCATCACCGACAAAAGCATAGGTGTGGTGATTGACTAACGTTTCACCGAAGCGAGAACGTAAATAAGCCTCGGCGATTGCCATCCCAAAAGCATTGGCAATGCCTTGCCCGAGTGGGCCTGTTGTGACCTCAATGCCATGACTTTGATTGATCTCAGGGTGCCCTTCGCAATGCGATCCTAACTCACGAAAGCGTTTAATCTGTTCTAAAGAGATGTGCTCGTACCCTGTTAAGTACAGAAGCGAATACAGCAACATTGACCCATGGCCATTCGATAACACCAATCGATCACGATCAGGCCAGGTTGGCTGATTCGCAACAAAGCGTAAATGACGGGTGTAGAGCGACGTTGCGATTTCGGCCATTCCTAGGGGAACGCCTTGGTGGCCCTCTTGTGCCTGAACAATGGCATCTATCGAAAGAAAGCGTATCGCATTGGCAATGTTTAAAGACATATTTGCTTGCACGTAATTAGTTGAAAAAATCTAATAAAGCCTTGGCAACAAATTCAGGTTGCTCTTCGGTAACCCAGTGGCCACTGTTCGGCACCAAACCACCACTCACGTTTTCGGCCATTCTTTGTAGGGATTCAAGAACCTCCATGCCTCGTCCAAAGCTTTTATCGCCGCCAAGTGCCAACACAGGCATCTTGAGTTTGCCATTGGCTTTGATCATCGCTGCGTTATCTTCTGCATCTTGGGGCAACGTTCGATAGATGCTAAACATCGCCCGCATGGCACCAGGTTTAACGTAGGTTCTTAGATATTCTTTGCGATCTTCTTCACCGATACAGTTTGGAAGATAACCGTAGTTATCAAATAACCAGTTAATGATTAAATGCTCGCGTCCACCTAAAAACAGTGCCTCAGGAAGATCAGGCGTGCGAAACAACGGGTGATGCCAGCGACGCCCATTTTGTGAAAAATCTGCACCATCGCCGGGGATCGCCACATCAAGAATTGCCAGTTTTTTAACAGCCTCGGGGTGTTGCGCTGCGAGCGAGAAGGCAGTTGGGCCGCCCCAGTCGTGACCGACTAAAAAGAATGAATCAATATTTAGCGACTGGAGAAGACGCCAAATATCATCAGACATTGTTTTTTTATCGTAACCAGACATGGGATGGGAGGAGTCGCCCAACCCACGTAAATCTGGCGCAATGACTCTAAACTTTTTAGAAAGCGCTGGCATGACATAGCGCCATTCATGACACGTCTGAGGGATCCCGTGTAACAACACGAGTGGGAAGCCCTCACCTGCAGTGATGTAATGCAAAATGACATCGCCTAAATCGGCGTGATGATGCGTAACGTCTTTCATGTTTTCTCCTTAGTAGTTAGCGCAGGGCCTCAAACACTTCAAATCGTGAGCTTGAAATGCTGTAACCCACGCTCCGTCCAATGCACACCGCTTCGTTCTTCGACTTTGAACCAGTGCGCTGCTTCTGAGTCTGAGGGCTCTGAGGCGATGGTAGTAATTGTGTGACTGCTGTCTTCGCTGGCACGCGTATGAGGTGACCCAAAGTACATGCTAGGAGACTGGTCATCGCTTGAATACCGAAAGGCCCAGATCTCTTGACCATTGGTGAGTGCACAAGAAATTCGCATCGGTTCGTCTGAGTGGTGCTTATCCATGATTTTTCTGACATCGCGCAAAGTGTCTTGAAAGGCCTTGACGGGATCATGAATCAAGCCTTTGCTGAGTGCCACTAAAAACAAGGCTTCGCTGTCTGTGGTGCCTTCTCTGTGCGGGTAGTGCACATGGTCAATGAGGTCTTCGACATCTTTTCGGCAGTCATGCCAATTGCCAATCTTACCGTTGTGCATGAACGTCCAGTTTTGCCAAATAAACGGATGGCAATTGCTTCTATTGACCGCAGTGCCGGTGGTGGCGCGGACGTGGGCAAAAAATAATTTTGTTTGGATATGTGCCGCAAGAGAGCGCAGGTTACTGTCGTTCCAGGCGGGTAGAACGTCTTTAAACAACCCAGGTGTGGTGCGCTTGGTGTACCAGGCCACGCCAAAGCCATCACCATTGACGACCCAAGCCGACTGGTTTGCAGCCAAGCTCTGATTCACAATGGAATGCTCTTGATTGAAGATCAAGTCTTCAAGGTAAATCTCAGGACCAGCGTAAGCAACCCACCTGCACATGATGACCTCGGCTAAAAACCCTAACTTTCTAACCATAGCGCAAGTGTGTCACGAGAGTACATCTTATCTCGCCAGCACTGGCTCAAATTGCACTGTCTATTCAGCCTTGATACCGGCCGCTTTAATCACATCGCCATAGCGTTTGAAATCTGCTGCGATTTCTTTGCTGAATTTTTCTGGCGTGCCCGGTGAGGCTTCAATCCCAAGCGTATTCAGTCTAGCGATCACGTCAGGCGCAGATAAGACTGCGTTGAGTTCTTTGTTGAGATAGTCGATCACAGGGCGTGGGACTTTAGTGGGTGCAAAAATGCCTACCCAACCGCTGGCCACAAAGTCTTTGATACCGCTTTCAATAAAGGTTGGGACATCAGGTAAAGACGACGCACGCTTTTCGCTTGACACGGCGATCGCTTTGAGTCGGCCACTTTTGACATGCGGCAGGCCGCCAGCCACCGCGGTAAAGACAAGTGGGATCACGCCTGCTTGCACATCGATCATGGCTTGACCACCGCCTTTATAAGGCACGTGTACAAGTTTTGAGCCAGTGCGTTGATTGAGCAATTCAACGGCAATATGCTGTGGGCTTGCAACACCAGATGAGCCAAAATTAATCACTTGGCCGGTTTGCTTTGATAAGGCAATCACCTCTTGCAGTGTTTGCGCTTCGAATTTTGGATACGCCAACAGAATCAAGATGGTTTCGCCGATTTTGCCGATTGGTGTCAGATCTTTAAGCGTATCTAAAGGCATTGACGTAAACACATGCGGGTTGATTACGATGGTGCCGTCAAAGCCAAGCACTAAGGTGTAGCCATCGGGTTCAGAGTTGGCAACCATGGCCGCGCCGATGTTGCCTGAGGCGCCTGCTTTGTTTTCAACAATGATGGATTGACCGATACGACGCGATAGTTGCTCTGCAATTAAACGACCGCTGGTATCGGTGACGCCGCCTGGGGCGAAAGGCACAATTAGTCGAATGGGTTTAGTTGGATAAGTGCTTTGGGCCAACACTGGCGTAGCGGCTGCAATCAGCGTCAGCCCCAAAAAAGAGAGTGCCGTGCGAAGCGTATGTTTCATGAATTTTTCTAGCATGTTGTTTCCTTATTGAATGACTGATTTTTAATCTTAAATGTAACTGGTAATGCTTCACGTCTGTTTGAGTGACCTGCTAAGTCGTTGTCTGCTAACGAAAGGAACAAGCAGGTATCTGGCAATTAATGCTTCAAGTCTGTTTGAGTTGCTTGCTAACGAATGGAACAAGCCCCCCGGCATTGATAATGTCTTGTATGTAAGGTGGAAAGGGCTTGGCTTGAAATACCACGCCGTTGACCGTGAACAAACCCTTTGCGATGTCTGCCTCAATGGTATCCCCGCTTTTTACTGCGGCAACGATGTCTGCGCACTCAAACACGGGCAGCCCGATATTGATCGCATTGCGATAAAAAATGCGGGCAAAGCTCGTGGCAATGATGCACGAGATCCCGGCAGCTTTAATGGCGATGGGGGCATGTTCTCTTGAAGAGCCTGTTCCAAAGTTACTGCCAGCAATGATGACATCGCCGGGGCGTACGCGTTGTATAAAACTTGGATCGAGACCTTCTAGGCAGTGAGGGCCGAGTTCTTCTGGCGTATACAGATTGAGATATTTGCCAGGCAAAATCACATCCGTGTCGATGTTTGTCCCGTAGAGGTGGATCGTTCTTGCGGTGCTGCTCATGGTTGCGCTGCTGGTGATTGGGCTGCTGGTGGATCGGCTGTTGGCGGTTGCACCGTTCATACGAGCTCCTTTCTGCCTGCCTGAGGGGCAACGCTAAGCGGATCAACAATTTTGCCTGCAACAGCTGCCGCGGCAGCCACCCAGGCGTTGGCTAGATAGACCTTGGCGTCAGCGTGACCCATGCGCCCTCTAAAATTTCGGTTGGTCGTAGAGATCGCGGCTTCGCCCGCGGCCAAGATACCCATGTGGCCACCAAAGCATGCGCCGCAAGTTGGCAACGAGATGCCGGCACCGGCGGCCGACAAGATCTCAAGCAGGCCCTCACGTGCGGCTTGCCGATAAATCGCACTGGTGGCGGGCACGACAATCAGCCTGACATTTGGGGCAATCGTCTGGCCCTTCAAAACTTGGGCAGCCTGCCGCAAATCGGTGATGGTGCCATTTGAGCAATTGCCAATATAGACTTGGTGCACGATGGTTTCAGCGACCTGGGCAACCGGTAAGCCATTCGCCGGCGACGGCGGCGCGGCAACCAAGGGGGTCAACTGCTGCAGATCAATCGTATGACGCGCCAGATAGTCGGCATCTGCATCGGGCATGACGGGCTGCCGAGCGGCCCAACCTGACTGTGCGATGTACTGCGCCACCTGCTCGTCGTACTCAAACACACAGGTGTCAGCGCCTGCCTCGACGGCCATGTTTGCAATCGCCATACGCTCATCGATATTCAGGTTTGCCAAACCGCTGCCACCAAACTCAAGCGCGGCATTTAAAGCGCCATCGACACCGATTTTTGCAATCAAGCTCAAAATGATGTCTTTGCCTGTGACAAAGCGCCCGGGGTGACCAATTAAATCAACCCTGATCGAGCGCGGAACTTTGACCCACAGCTCGCCGGTGGCAATCACACCCGCCAGATCGGTTGACCCAAACCCTACCCCGCACGCGTTTAAGGCACCGGCGGTACAGGTATGAGAATCTGCACCAAAGATCAAGCCGCCTGGGCCGACCTTACCGAGCTCGGGCAACAGCGCATGCTCGATCCCATGGCGACCGGATTCGTAGAAATTTTTAATCCCAAATTTATTGCCAAAGCCTCTTAACAAATTAATGGCGTCGGCGCTTGTGACATCTTTTGGGGGTGAAAAGTGGTCGGCTACCAAGACGACTTTTTCAGAATCAAACAGACGATCAACACCCATCTTTTTTAATTGTTCGACAGTAATCGTGCCGCTTGTGTCGTTGAGAAGCACCACATCAGGGGTAAGAATCTCAATGTCTCCGGCACGAGCCTGCCGTGATTGTGCATGGACTGCGAATATTTTTTCTGTCATCGTGAAGCCCATGACATCTCCTGGTGAGGCAGCCCGCGCGCGCGCCACTACTGCCTGTGTATGAATGAGATTGACGCGTAAACCCTCGCCGTTCAGGGCGGGCAAAATGTCAAGTATATTTGCATATTACC
This sequence comes from Candidatus Methylopumilus sp., assembly GCA_021738045.1. GTDB lineage: Bacteria > Pseudomonadota > Gammaproteobacteria > Burkholderiales > Burkholderiaceae_B > Zwartia. Next base: position 43,309 of record JAIPCU010000005.1, read on the forward strand.
CACAAATGACTGACAAACAATGAGCCCCGCACAATCCCTACGTAAACGCCTCTTAAACACTGAGATTATGGTGATTCCGGGCGGGGGCTCACCCATCGAGCTCAGGCAAATCGAAGCAGCCGGTTTTGAGGCTGGGTATGTCAGCGGCTATGCCACAGCGGCAGCCCGTTACGGCGAGCCCGATATCGGTCTGATTGCCTATGCTGACATTGAAGATTCAGTGCATGCGATCAGACGCGTCACGACAATCCCCCTAATCGTTGACTGCGATACCGGTTATGGCGATGTGGCAAACGTGGTGCGTACCGTCAGAGGCATGGAGCTACTAGGGGTGGCCGCCATCCAGCTTGAAGATCAAGCCTGGCCGAAGCGCTGTGGGCATATGGACAACAAGATTGTTGAGTCACGCGAGATTGCCGTCAGAAAAATCCGCGCAGCTGTTGCGGCTCGTAATAATCCAGACACACTGATCGTTGCGCGCACCGATGCACGAGGCCCAATGGGGATCCAAGAGGCGCTTGAGCGCTGTATGTTGTTTAAAGAGGCCGGTGCAGATATTCTGTTTGTGGATGGCCCGCAATCGCTTGCAGAGCTTGAGCAGATCGGTCGCGAACTGCCGGGCCCCTTGTTGGCCAATATGTCTGAAACCGGCTTAACACCGCTGCGCTCAGCCAAAGAGTTGCAACAAATGGGCTACGCGATTGCGCTGTTTCCGAGTAGCACGGTCAGGCTCACCATCAAGGCTGTCGATGACTTTTTGACTGATTTGAAAAAAACCGGAGACTCGCGCGCCTGGGTCGATAAGATGGCTTCGCTTGAGCAAACGAATAATGCGTTGGGGTTAAATCAGATTCGTAGCTTTGAGCAAGCGTTGCTTTCGAAAGAGAAATAGTGCGTGTGGGATGGCACGTCGCAATGTCGTGCCATCCAGAGTGCCGCCGTTGAGCTCTACTTCACGAAGAACTCTGTGCCGTTCGCAAACAAATTGGGTTTCATAAAGATCGACAACAGCACTGCACCATTTGGCGAATAGGCCTGATGAACGTGGCCACCCGGACGCCAAACGAAATGCCCTGGCAGCGCAGCGCCTTCTTGGTCGACTAAGCTGCCTTCGAGCATATAGGTCTGCTCAATGGCAGTGTGCTCGTGCAAGGGTACGATCGCACCGGGCTCCATTTTAAATAAAATGGTTGACATGCCTGACTCAGGATCCGCATACAACACCTTGGTCGTGATGCCTGGAAACTTCGACGGTGCCCACTCCATTTTCGAGGGGTCTATATAGTGCGACATCAAGTTGCTGGGCAACTTTGTCGGATCTAACCACCCAGTCGGCACCTGAGGTTTTAAAACGGTTTCAGCAATGCTCATGAATCGCTCCTAAAAAATAATGACAACACCAACGTGACGCTATTTTGCGCCTGCAAGTGACTTCAGTAACTTATCGCCATCTGCACCTGCTTTGGCAGCCCATTGAGCCGTCATCTTTTGGCCGATCTCACGCAATTGCGCATTAAAGGCCGGATTCGCCGCCTGAACTGTCAGGCCGTTTGATATCGCTTTATCATTGGCCACACGGCTCACTTCGGCGCTCATTTCCCAGCCACGTGTTTCAGCTTTCGCTGCGGCCTCTAGCACCACTTTCTTTAAATCGTCTGACAAACTTGAAAACGCTTTTTCATTGATAAACACCACATCTCGGCTATGCATGGCGCGCACATCATAGAAAAACTTTGTAAATTGCCAAGCCTGTAATTCAACAACAGTCGCAATCGAGGTCATGGTTGAATCAACGGTACCAGTCGAAAACGCCTGAGCGATTTCTGCCGACTGAATGATGGCAGGCACGGCGCCACTCAGTGTGGCAAAGCTAGCGGTGGTGGGGCTCGAGGCGCGAAACTTCGAGCCTTTCATGTCTTCGACTTTTGCAAACGGGCCTTTACTAGTGAAAGAGAACTTACCACTTTTGCGTTGAACTTTAATCTTTCGTAGCAAAAATAGGGATGCAAGCTTACGTCGAGACTACGCATCGCTATGGCTATGAACAGCGAGCTGCGGCGAAAGTCACTTGACTCTGCGCCGTATCGACCGTTACCGCGCCAAAAGTGTGTTTCAAACCAAGCTGTAATTGTCCAACCACTCCCCAAGACTGGCCCATTGCAATAAGCATTCGCCACCGAGATTTCAAGCCTCACAAATTCATTGCTTTAATAGCAAAAAAGAGATAAATTGCTAAGGTGGATAGTACAAGTTAACCCGCTAGCCGTAACAGAACTCATGAGGATGCCCACCGATATCCAAGCGCGTTTTGTGCACATTTCAGAAATGCTTCAAGAGTTTGGACATCAATCAGAGCGGCTACGGAGAATAAATAATGGATAACCTGAAAGAAGTTAAAGCACGCATATTGAAAGATGCCGCGGTCAGTGCCGAGTACGCATTGCAACAACCCGAGTTTGCCATCGCGCGCGAGCTGATCGCTGCGCGTATGCGAGCAGGAATGACACAAGCCGAGTTAGCGCAGCGCATGAGCACGACCCAATCTACGATTGCCAGATTAGAGAGTGGGCGCATGATGCCTTCAATGCGCACATTTGCTCGATATGCTCAAGCGACAAATAGCCATACCGTGGTGCGATTGGTAGCAAACAAAAAAGCCCAACCTTGTGAGTTGAGCTAAGTTATTAATTTTAAATGGGTAAAAAAAGTCTGTTAATTTCAATCGCCTAGATAAATATCGTACTTTTCCGACATCGATGCCTGTTGATTAGCTTCCTACAATTATTATGAATATGACTCGCATCCATAACCCCCCTCACCCCGGCCTCACAATCCGCGACGATGTTTTACCAGCGCTCGGTCTCAATGTCACTCAGGCGGCTGAACAATTGGGCGTTTCTCGTGTTGCATTTTCTCGCATGATCAACGCACGTGCTGCAATCTCACCCGAAATGGCCTTGCGGATCGAAGCATGGCTTGGCAAAGAGCGCGGCGGCGACGCCCGCCTTTGGCTGACGCAACAATCAGCCTACGACATGTAGCAAGCTGCTCAGCAATTCAAGCTTAAGCCCATGCGCGTCACGCCTGCGCCAGCCATGTCTTGACATCCGCTTTGCCCATGAAATGAAAAATTAGAGAGGCCACGCAACATAAAGTCGCTGCTGGTGGCCTCTCAGAAATCTAAAAGCAAATTGAAATTATTTTGCTTTCAAAAATGCTTCAACTTCTAACAACACTAACTCGTTATCGTCAGCTTTGTTAGGATCACGACTGCTCGAGAAGGGTAAGTTGTTGTCGTTGCCAACAATGATGTGACGGGCATCGACGATATCGACGTTTTCAATTGTGAAAAATGGAAACGTCAGTACGCCGTTATTCAGGGGCTTCTTCGATTTCTTTTGTGGATCCTGAATTTTCATCAAATCGATGAAGGCGATTTTTCGGACAGGTCCGCCTGCATTGGCGTCGCTGAGTTCAACTTTATAGATACGTTTGAACTTAGCTAAGTCATGAAAGCAATCGGTACGCCGTTGACCTGCTGGGCAAGCTTTGTCTTCTGTCCCTTCGCCATTGTCGCGTTCAATAATCAAACCTGTCGTGGCATCAATCATATTGAAATCACCGATTGCGTGATGGTTTCCCTCCATGACATATTTCCAATGACGGCCAGTCCATTTATTGGTTTTGACGTCAAACTCAACAATGCGCAAGTACTGCTTGCCATCGAGTGCTTCATAAGACTTTGTGGTCTCATCCCAAAGCGCGCCTTCTAGCAAGGGGTAAAGCTTGGTGCCGTCTACTGAAGCGGCCATGCCTTCATATCCTTTTGAACGGCGCAGTTGAAAAGCGACCAAATCTGTTGGGGTATTGGGCGCAACCACAGAAAAATGATCTGGGGATTTGATCAGCTTTCCATCCACCATGGTTTCGAAAATTTCAACAACTTTGCCATTCAAATCAGCTTTGATAATGTAGGGCCCAAACTCTTCGCCAATCCACAAAAAACCATCGGCAAATTGAAAGGACTCTGGATCAAAATCAGCGCCGGTGAGGTAGCGTTTGTCAGTCGCCTCGTGAACAATTCTGAAGGGGACTTTCTTATCTGGATCATGCAAGAACACTGTCTTCAACACATTGGCTGCGCCCGTTGCAAAGTCAATGTTGTAATGACTTAAATGCAACATGAAGTCAGGCGAGTTGGCCTTTGAGCCCGCACCATTGTCGGTCAAAATCCAATAGGTACCGTCTGACATTTTTTTAATGCCCGAATGCCCTTGAATGGGTTGGCCTTTGAAGGGCAACTTAACCCCAGTGGGGCGACCTGCCGATTGACCTTCAATTGAACCCAATTCTTCGACGCGCTTGCCAGCCGTGAACTTGCCAGAAGTTTGCAACACTGAAGGTGCATCTGCTGGTGCATTGACAAAGGTCATGGCCGGAATCACCACATGGCCCGAAAGCGTTGCGGGGTGTTCTGTTTGTGCCTGAAGGGAGGTGACACAGCACATTGACATTGCCAGCACGGCAAGTGAGTGCACTGTCTGCTTTGGAAGATAAAACATGAAGGCTCCTAGATGTTTGAAGATGCCAGCAAACTACGCCGACAGACTCCAATCTAATCTACGATTATGTATTTTCTTTGACAGTTGGCGAGCGCTACGCTCAAGCGCCTGTCACAGTTTTGTCAAAATAGTGACTTCAACTCACTGATCGTTAGCGCACAGTAAATTGAGTTTGTACGGTTCATAGCGAATAGGTGACTTTAGAGAAACCGACACGCCATTAGCCCAGGTGAGCACGGACTTGTGCAATCAACGCGATCTGCTGTTCGTGCCTGATGAACTGACCGAGTTCAACCCGTAACTGAGATTGGCTGATATTGAAGGTTTTTGCGCCTTTGAGCGGAGGCTCTATTTTTGCCCACTGCGTGTTGAATTCATAAACGGTTTCTTTGTGGCCAATACATTTTTTGACCAATAAGCGTTTATCTTCAATTTCAACCGTTTCGCAATCTAGGGCATGCCTAGAGTAGATTAAAAAACCAAGCGTGACGGCACATATTTCTAGAGCCGTAAAAATTGAAATCATCCATATCCCAGCCAAAAAGAAACCTGTGGCCACGATCAATGAAAGGCAGACTAAAACGACATAAAACATGAGCAGCTGCTTTGGTGTCAAAGCACAGTTTTTTCGCATTTGCCAGCGTTTCATGCCCATGTCGATGACCGTAGAATTACCTAAAGGGGAAAGAGCGTTATTCTAGGATTTTTCTTTGTTTATTGCTAACTCAAGACGCTAAACTGACACGTTGCGTAGATATCAAGTAAGTCTTTGACTAAAAACCTAGCCATGACATAAATAATGTACAAAAACCGCCACTGGTTAGCCAACAAGCTCTTGTCAAAATGTCTTGCCATTGTTCTCGTTTGTATCGCGCCTTTGGCCAAAGGGGCAGACCCTGCACCCTCAGCGCCGCTGCATTTGACCCTGGCCAGACAGTTACTAGAAAATGTTGCACTAAGTCATAATGAGTATCGGCATACTGAACAAATCAGCCTGCCCAGCGATGGTGCCTCTAAAGGCTTCGCCATGTATGCCGATTGCTCTGGCTTGGCGATCGCACTGCTCGACCGGGCAGCCAGCCCCGCTCGGTCATTGATGTCAGTTTCAAAACCGCGTCAACGGCCATTAGCAGAGGATTTTGTTGACTCGATTCAAGGCGCTCAGGGGTTTAACCAGATTACGACTGTCGAACGCATTCAACCCGGTGACCTGATCGCTTGGAAATTTACTTTAGATACTGATAAGAAAATCGCCAAAGATACGGGGCATGTGATGTTCATTGACACAGTCCCGGTCAAAATTGAAAACAGAGCGCCCTTTGTGCCAAACACCACACAATACGAAGTGTTTGTCATTGACTCGTCAAAGGCTTATCACGACCCGCACGATACTCGGGTACAAGCCGACGGCACAAAAATAAAGGGCTTAGGGCGCGGAAAGCTCAGGCTTTATGTGTCCGCTGATCACGAAATCGTTGGGTTCGCCAATAACTTTACCAACGCAATGTTTCAACCGCTTAACCCTGCTTGGGCACAATACAGTACCGGCAAAAGTAAAAGCGGCGCGATTGGTCGACCGATCTATCGTTAACGGCTGCTCACCCTGATGATGAATTTTGCCTGGTATTTAAAAAATCGCTTCGCTGTAGTGGGTCAATATCGCCCACTACTGGTGGCGTTTTATTTTCTTTTTATCTTGGCACTAGGGATGACAACCTTCACCCATTATGGGATGTCAGCAGACGAACTGATTAGCCGCACCAATGGCGGGATGAGTTTGAACTATATCGCTGAGAAGTTCAACATCACCTGGCTCAAAAACGATCCAATCTTAGCCACCTTCGATATTCCGCTCAACGAGTATTACGATCGCGACTATGGCGTTGCGTTTGATTTACCCGTGTTTTTTATCGAACGTTTATTTTCGCTAAACGACTCACGGCAGCAATTTTTACTGAGGCACGCCTTAACCTTTCTTGTTTTTTGGGCTGGCCTCATTGCAATGTATCACGCAGCGAAATTGCGTTTCAATCATTGGGGCTATGCCCTGTTGGCCAGCACGTTACTGTTGACAAGCCCTCGACTGTACGGCGAGGCGTTTTTCAACAATAAAGATATTGTTTTCATGGCGTGTTGCGCGGCAAGTCTGTATACCCTGACTCGACTGCGACTGACACTCAGTTGGCAAAGCGCTTTCTTACACGCATGCATGATTGCGCTCACGATCAATATCCGTATTGCTGGTGTGATTTTGTTTGGGCTAACAATTTTTATGCTTGTGATGCTTGCTAGTCTTCGTTTGATCACAGTGCGACAGTGGTTAACGTTGACGGTTGTGTTTGGTGTGACCAGTGCCCTGTGTATCGTTGGGCTGTGGCCTTGGTTATGGGAAGACCCTTTCACGAATTTTTTAGTCGCATTAAAAAACATGTCTAAATTTCGTTGGG
>JAIPCU010000084.1 GCA_021738045.1 Candidatus Methylopumilus sp.
TTAGCCGTTGCTAAGTTGCTCAAGGTCTTGGCCGAGAAAGAACAGCCTTCGCTGATTATCTTGGGCAAGCAAGCGATCGATGACGACTCTAATCAAACCGGCCAAATGCTTGCTGCGTTGTTGGGTTGGTCGCAAGCGACGTTTGCTAGCAAAATTGAACTGGGCGATGGCGTTGCGCGTGTCACACGTGAAGTCGACGGCGGACTCGAAACCATTGAACTGAAGTTGCCAGCCATTGTCACCACCGATCTGCGCTTGAACGAGCCACGTTACGTGACGTTGCCTAACATCATGAAGGCCAAGAAAAAGCAGCTCGATACCGTCACGCCTGAGTCGTTGGGCGTAGATGTCGCGCCTCGCTTAAAAACACTGAAGGTGGTTGAGCCTGCATCGCGTTCGGCAGGCATTAAAGTGCAAGACGTTGCTGCATTAGTCGACAAACTCAAGAACGAAGCAAAGGTGGTGGTGTAAACATGTCAATACTTGTCATCGCTGAACACGATAATGTTCAATTAAAAGGTGCCACGCATAACGTCGTGGCAGCCGCTGCCGAAATTGGTGGCGATATCCACGTGCTGGTTGCCGGTGCCAATGCGCGCGCGGTTGCCGACCATGCTGCAAAAATCACGGGTGTTTCAAAGGTTTTACTCGCTGAGTCACCAGCCTTGGCTGATAGCTTGGCCGAAAACGTTGCCAAACAAGTCTTGGCGTTAGCCAGTGGCTATAGCCATATTCTGTTTGCGGCAACGGCCTCGGGTAAAAACGTGTCACCGCGTGTGGCCGCTAGCTTAGATGTTGCACAAATTTCAGAAATTCAAGCGGTCGATTCACCCGATACGTTTCAACGTGCAATTTACGCGGGTAATGCGATTGCAACCGTGCAGTCTAACGACCCGATCAAAGTGATTACGGTGCGTACGACTGGTTTTGATGCAGCTCCCGAAGGTGGCAGCGCGTCAGTCGAAACGATTGCAGCTGCTGATTCAGCAGGCCTGTCGACCTTTGTTGGCCGCGAAGTCGCTAAAAACGATCGTCCAGAACTCGCAGGTGCGCGCGTTGTCGTGTCGGGCGGCCGCGGCATGGGCAGTGCTGAAAACTTCAAACTCCTTGATCCACTGGCTGATAAGCTTGGGGCCGCCATGGGCGCGTCTCGTGCTGCGGTTGACGCTGGTTATGCACCCAATGACTGGCAAGTTGGTCAAACGGGCAAAATCGTTGCGCCTCAGCTGTATGTGGCGATTGGAATCTCTGGTGCGATCCAACACTTGGCCGGCATGAAAGATTCAAAGGTCATTGTTGCGATTAACAAAGATACCGAAGCGCCAATCTTTGGTGTGGCCGATTATGGTTTGGTGGCTGATTTATTTCAGGCCGTTCCTGAACTCGTGACTACTCTGTAAGCTTCATTCAAGCATGATAGAGTATTCTGACCCCGTCCCTGTGACGGGGTTTTTGTTTCAGTTTGTATCGAGGTTAGTGTGATGACGTATCGTGCCCCAGTTGATGATTTTCGTTTTGTGTTTGAGCATATTGCAGGCTTGCCCGAACTCTTAAGGCTGCCAGCCTTTTCTGAGCTTGATCCCGACTTGATCGAGGCGGTGCTTCAAGAGAACGCTAAGTTTGCTTCTGAAGTGGTGGCACCGACCAACTGGGATGGCGATCAGCATCCGCCGGTTCACGCTAACGGTGTGGTGAAGATGCCTGCCTCGTATCACCATGCTTTTAAACAATTTGTAGAGGGTGGCTGGCAAGGCTTGCGTCACCCAGAACAATGGGGGGGTCAAGGCCTGCCCAGACTGTTGGGCTGTGCAGCAACCGAAAATTTAAACGCAGGCAATTTGGCGTTCTCGTTATGCCCCTTGTTGACCGATGGCGTCATTGAGGCATTGCTATTGTCGGGCTCTGATAAGCAACAAAAACTGTATATCGAAGCGTTGGTTCAGGGTAAATGGACCGGCACGATGAACTTAACTGAGCCGCAGGCTGGTTCTGATTTGTCGTTGGTGAACACACGTGCGGTCGCGCAAGCAGATGGTACCTATCGTCTGTTTGGTCAAAAAATTTACATTACCTTTGGCGAGCACGATCTCGCTGAAAATATCGTGCATCTGGTGTTGGCTCGCATGGCTGATGCGCCACCCGGTGTGAAAGGGCTGTCGCTCTTTGTTGTGCCGAAGGTACTGGTGAACGATGATGGTTCTTTGGGTGCGCGCAATGATGTCTGGTGCGCGTCGATCGAACATAAGTTAGGGATCCACGGTAGCCCGACCGCGGTACTGCTGTTTGGCGACGAGAAAGGCGAGGTCGGTGCTGGTGCAATTGGTACGCTGGTTGGTCAAGAAAATCGTGGCCTTGAGTACATGTTTATCATGATGAATGCTGCGCGTTTTGGCGTGGGTATTCAGGGTATCGGGGTGAGTGAGGCGGCGACTCAAAAAGCGCGCGCGTATGCACGCGATCGTGTGCAAAGTCGGGCGATCGAGGGCTCTGCAGCTGCAGTGCCGATCGTGCAACACCCAGATGTACAACGTATGTTGTCGACCATGCGTGGTTTGACCGAAGCTGCGCGTTCGATTGCCTGCGTGGCCGCCGTCACCGACGATTTAAGCCTTGAGCATACTGATCCTGAAGTGCGTCGCACTAAGCAAGCGCTTTACGATTATTTAGTGCCCGTCGTGAAAGGATTTTCAACCGAATGCGCGCTTGAAGTGACCTCGCTCGGTGTGCAAGTGCATGGCGGCATGGGTTTCATTGAAGAAACGGGGGCAGCCCAGTTTTATCGTGATGCTCGTATTTTGACGATCTATGAGGGCACCACAGCGATTCAAGCCAATGATTTGATCGGGCGTAAAACCTTGCGTGATGCAGGTGCCACCGCATTGGGCTTAGCGCAAGCGATGCAACAAACACTGCTTGAACTCAACACTGAAAGTGCGCTGGCGCACGTCGAGAACGCGGCAGGGCTGAAGTTGATTCATGCCAATTTAACGCGAGCAGTCGAGGCGTATCAACGTGCAGTGCACTTTGTGCTCGACCATGCCAAAACCGACATTCGTGCAGTCTACGCGGGCAGCGTGCCCTATTTGATGTTGACTGGCTATGTGTTGGGTGGTTGGCATCTGGCACGCGCGGCACTGGTCTGCAGTGCAGCACAGCGTGAGTCGCACGCAACGCCTTTCATGCAAAATAAATTTGCCACCGCTGTGTTCTATGCGGGATCAATCTTGCCGCGTGTGCAGGCACTTGGCCTGGCGTTATCCCAAGGCTCTGTGATGTCCGAGGCGCTAACGCGTTCTGATTTAACGCAGTAAGAGATATCAGCTGATCAGGCCTCAACGCGTGAGGCTTTGTCAGACTTTGAGCCTTCAGCGGGCGATGCTGATTGCTCAGGCAAGGGTGACATCTGAGACGCTAGACACTGAACGCGCTAGCGCGTCTCGTCTAAGGCAACATCGCATCTAAGCTCGTATTCACTTCAATCAATATCGGCGCCTTCGTTTCGAAGGCCGCCTGTATCACACCATCGATGTCCTCTTTGTGGGTGATACGCGCCGAGGCCATGCCAAAACTGCGTGCCATGTCATAGAAGTCAGGATTGAACAGCGAAGTGCCGCTCACGCGCCCTGGATAACCACGCTCTTGGTGTAAGCGAATCGAGCCGTAGCTCGCGTTGTTTGAAACGATAAAAATAATCGGCAGTTTGCGCTCAACGGCCAAAATCATTTCGTTACCTGTCATTAAAAAGCCGCCATCTCCAACGATACAAACTGTTGTGCGAGAAGGTTCGCGTAAAGCACAAGCGACTGCTGCGGGTGTGCCATAGCCCATGGCGCCTGCCAGCGGCGCCATCAAGCGTTGACCGGTTTTGAAGGTGAAATGACGATAGACAGGGGCGGCAAAGGTGCCAGCGTCTAAGCAGATAGTGGTGTCAAGCGACGAGTGAGCCTCGAGTGCGCGCACGACTTCGGTAAAGTTCACACCCTGTTTGGCTTGACGCGATGGCCAGGCAGCCCAAGACTGAGAGTGCTCGCGCAGTGTACCTAGCCAACTCACTCGAGCGGTGCTCACGATGGGGGCAGGGCCTTGCGTCAAGGCTTTTACCAAGCCAACTGGGTCGCAGACCAAAGGGTAGTCGGCCACAGTATCCCAGCTGACGACACGCGAATCGGGGTAGCAGTGCAGCAGCGTTTGTGGGGCCTGCCCATAGGCCGGAAACTGATAGTTTTGCGTCGTGATGTCACCCAGGCGAGTGCCTAAGGCAAGAATGAAATCGCTGGTTTGTAAGGTCGCCATTTGCGCGGCCGGGTTTGATAGCCCCAAGTCGCCCACAAAGAGCGCGTCATCGTTTGCAAAAATATCGTGACGTCTGAACGACACCATAGTGGGTAACTGCCAGTGGTGCACAAAGGCCGCTAATGCTTCGCGCCCGCCTGGGCAATCAAAGCAGCCGCCCGCGATCACAACTGGGCGCTGTGCAGCCTTCAGCTGTTGAAGGATCTCGGCCATGGTGTCGGCTGCTGGTAAACCAAACACATGCGGATGTTGTTTGAACGTTGGCTCAGGCACCGTTTGCTGTTGAATGTCTTCAGGCAGCACCAACACGACTGGGCCGGGTACCCCCGAGGTTGCCATTCGAATGGCTTTAAAAGCAGCCTGAGCGATTTGTTCGGGGCCAGTGCACTCGAACACCCATTTTGCGATCGAGCCAAACATTTTTTGATAATCAATTTCTTGAAACGCTTCACGACGCAGATCGCGTGCAGCGATTTGACCAATTACAAGAATCATTGGCACAGCGTCTTGTTGCGCGGTATGCACTGCAATCGCGGCGTTCGAGGCACCTGGGCCACGACTCACTAAGGCCAAGCCAGGGCGACGCGTCAGGCGCCCGTCTGCGACTGCCATGTAGCCCGCCCCGCCTTCGTGGCGACAGGTCACAACATCGATGGCGGGAAAGTCGACCAAGGCATCGAGTAGACCCAGGTAGCTTTCGCCAGGCACAAGAAAAAGTCGATCCATCCCGTAGTCAGAGAACACTTTAAACAGGGCGTGGCTTGAGGTGAAGTTTGTCATGGTGCGAGTCTGGCAAAAAAGTTTTTGAGAAGATCGAAAATTAGCACAGCGCGGCCCTTTTCACCTAAGGCGCAGTTTGAGTGTGCTTTTGTAGGTTCTAGCCATCCGCACGTACTGGAAGGGCGCAGGTTGTTTGGTCGCTTGATTGTGAAGAGTCAATGTGCCAGCGCCTCATTAACACGATTGCTAAAAGTCAGTCAGCCCGTGCCTAGAACGCACGATTGCCAATAATCAATGAGTCAACACGCCTGCGCGGCGATGGCTAAGAATAGCTTTGTTGTAAAAAACAATCATTTTAAATAACTGTGTTTGCAAACAGTACTGTATACGTGTACAGTACTGTTTATGGTCACTGACCAAACAGTTTTGCCGGTTCTAGGTCCCCGGCAACCACCCTGGGTCGCTAAGGCGGTCGGGGGTGGTTACTTAAACGTAGTGCATTTCCAGTCTAAAGGAGCCACACCATGCGTCAATCTTCTGCACAGCAAGCCCCACGCGGCCAATTTGCCTCATCTTCTGCACAGCAAGTCTCACGCGCCCAGTTTGCCCCATCTTTTGCATCGGCAGCGGCACGCAATGATTCACCAAGCGTAAAAGGTATGTTGTCTGACATCCTCTTGCTATCTTTTTGGGTGGCCATGATCCCAGCCGTCCTCTTGATCGGTAACGCCGCGGGTTATTAAGGCGTCAGAGAGGCAGTGCGTTTGCTAGTGCAAGGCGCGTCGCTCAACAATGTGCTTGAGCGAACGCTAAGCGCACTAGCTGCTTGCCAGCAGCACCACGCCTACGGCGATCCCACCACAGCCTACCAAGCGGCCCCAGCCGACAGGCTCACGCAGCAGGTAAAGTCCCGCAAGCGTAACGAGCAGCATAGACATTTCACGCGCAGGTGCCACCAAGCTAACGGGGGCGCCATCGCGTAAGGCGTACAGCACCAAAATATATCCCATTGGGGATAGCACCCCGATTGCCCACGCCAACGGCCAATATCCTTTCATCGCTGCCCAGGCCTGCCGGGGCTGCCTTGCAGTGTTTGGCAACAGCAGCAAGGTGCGGGTGGCGCAGGTGGCCCAATCGTACACAACGGGGGCAATCAAAAGAGTTTTGACGCCATAGGCATCCACCAAGGTATAGGCTGCGATCAACGCTCCAATCAAGGCTCCCCAACGGACTCCTACCATCGCTTCTGGTTGCAGCAGACGACGAAGCTGGCCTTGTGTCGCAATCAGCAACACACCAGCCACCACGCACAACATCCCGCTGATACCACGCACCGTTGCAGGCTCGTCTAGCAGCAACAGAGCCCCTACGGTCGCGAGCAGCGGCCCTGTGCCGCGCGCGATTGGATACACGACCGATAAGTCGGCCAACTGGTAGCCTCGTTGCAGGCACAGGCTGTACACCAGGTGCACGCTACCCGACAGCGCGATACAGCCAACGATTGGCCAACTCCACTCGTTTTGCTCAAAGACCAACACCCAGAGCACCCAGGGTGCGTACAAAATGGTGCAGCACAGGCCGTAGGCAAATACGAAGGTCGGTCCAACATGTGCCGCGCGCTTGGCAAGCAGGTTCCACGAGGCATGCGCAATCGCCGCCGCAATGACAAAGAGTAGGGCCGAAGAGCTCATAAAAATTTAGGATTCAAGGTAGGGCTCAGGCTAGAGTTCAGACTAGGATTCAACTTAGTACCCAAACTAAGGTCCAAACTAGGATTTAACTGACTACCTCAAACTAAGGTGCAAACTGGGCTTCAGCTCAGGGCTCAAACCAAGGGTCAGCCTGAGCTTGAGCCTAAGATTTATCCTGGGCAGTTTTTGTCACAAACTAGTCACAGCTAGCTTTGTAACATCAGGCGAGCCAAGCGACTGGCGTATTCACCCAAAAATGTTGTAGAATCAATGGCTTTGTTAACGCATCCTCTGCCCGGTAACGGCCCCTGAATAGGTCAGGCGCACGTCAAACAATACCGATCCAGGCTCGATTTGTTGTCAGCTTTTTTGGGGCTGGCATCATTGACTGCACTGGTGAAACCACCGAGAGCAAGATGACTTGGAGTTCATATGAACCTAATCGCTATTCTTGAGCAAGAAGAAATTGCTCGCCTCACTGGCGGTAAACCCGTCACCGAATTCGCTCCTGGCGACACCGTGATTGTCAGCGTCAATGTGGTTGAAGGTGCCCGTAAGCGCGCCCAGGCCTTCGAAGGCGTTGTGATTGCCCGTCGTAACCGTGGCCTGAACTCATCGTTCATCGTTCGCAAGATTTCTTCTGGCGAAGCCGTCGAGCGTACGTTCCAACTGTACTCAACTCAAATCGCCTCGATCGAAGTTAAGCGTCGTGGTGATGTGCGTCGCGCCAAGCTCTATTACCTGCGTGACCGCTCAGGCAAGTCAGCACGTATTAAAGAAAAACTCGTTCGTAAAGCTGTTGTGGCCGCGTAAGCAACCCACTGTTCTTAACGTAGCGATAAGAAGACACCCGAAAGGGTGTTTTTTTTGATCATTTCAAGCTCGCGGCCGCCATGAGAAAGGGCTCAGTTCTAAAGTTCTTGAAACAACGAAGAGGATTGGCCTGCATTCTGTTAAAAAGGAGTCAATCCTTGCTTGGAAATCATTCGCTTGTATGTCTGCCACACCTCCTGAAAGTCCACGCATTCGCCGTGCGCCAACCCGCCCTTCGTTTGATCCGAAGACCCAACCCTGGGTACCCTCGTCTTTAAAGTTTGGTGCTGTGCCTGCTACGCACTTGAACCCCGAGTGGTTGCGCGCGGTACTGTCTAAAAATATTGAACGCCAGCTTGATATTCCCAACGAGTCGCTTCGACGGATGCCGGGGCGTGAGGGTACGCCGGTAGAGGCCGCAGTCTTGGTGCCTATTGTGATGCGTCCTGAGGGCTTGGCGGTGCTGTTAACGCAGCGAACGGCCCACTTAAATGATCATGCGGGGCAAGTCAGCTTTCCGGGTGGGCGCTGCGAGGCTAGTGATATTGACGCACAGGATACGGCGTTACGCGAGACCGAAGAAGAAACCGGCTTGCTGCGCGAGCATATCGAGTGTCTGGGGGGGCTGCCGCGTTACCTCACGGGCTCAGGCTTCGCGATTAACCCAGTGACCGCCTTGGTGCGTCCTGGCTTCACCTTGGCGCCCGATGAGTTTGAGGTAGCCGAAGTGTTTGAAGTGCCACTGGCGTTTTTGACAGACCCGGCCAATTATCGTTTTCATCAGGCCCATCTGCCCGATGGCGGCTTGCGACAATATTATTCAATTCCGTACCAGCAGTTTTTTATCTGGGGCGCGACAGCAGCGATGTTGCTGGGGCTGTGTCAGGTGTTGTCCGAGGCAGCTGCCGAGCAGAGTCTTTAGTACGAGTCGTGCGCGGCTTTGGCTTGCACCAGCCTCATATACAACGCATGGCGACCCGCGTCGATCTCGTTGCGCGCTAACGCAGCAAGCACCCCACAGTTGGGCTCGCGTTGATGCGTGCAGTTATAAAACCGACACTCTGGGATATGCGCATCAAACTCAGGAAACCCGCGTTCGATCTCTTCGCGGTCAAGGTGTAGCAAGCCAAACCCTTGAAAGCCGGGGGAATCTATCAAGTCCCCCCCAGCTTCTGGCAGGTGATAAAGACGTGTGCTGGTGGTGGTGTGCTTGCCTGCACCAAGCGCAACAGAGTGCTCGCGCGTGGCGGCTAAGGCCAGTGGCACCAGCGTGTTGAGCAAGGTAGATTTACCCATTGCGCTTTGCCCCAACAGCAACGAGGTTTGCCCTGTTAGTAAAGGCAAAATAGTCGACATCACTTGCGCAGTATCCTTTGCACAGATATCAATAATTTTGACACCAAGCTTGTAAAACGGTGCAAGCTTTGTGCGAGCGGCAGGTAAGCCGTCAAGCAGATCGACTTTGTTCAGCAAGATGATTGGGGTGATGCCGGCAGACCAGGCGCCAGCAAGGGCGCGGCCTAACAGGTCATCTGAAAACGCGGGGGCAACCGCAATCACAATTAACAGTTGGTCGACGTTGGCCGCAAACTGTTTGCTACGATTTTCATCTGACCTGAATAGTAAATTTTTACGCGGTAAGACAGACTCAAGCGAACCCTCGTCTAAGCCCTGGCGGGTGAGTTCAACATAGTCACCCACCGTGGCCTCATTTTTTTTACCACGCGGAAAGCACTTGAGCAGCGACTGGTCTTGCAGTTCGACCGTGTAGTGCCGGCCGTGTGCTGCAATGACGCGCCCCTGCGTGCGCTCAGTCATGACGCAAGTAGATGCCGGATACGAATCGATACGGGGGGATGGCTGTCATAAAACGCCGAGTGAACCGGGTCAGGGGTGAGCGTTGAGGCGTTGTCATCCACCAGTTTGACCAGGGCCGACACCAGTTGCTCGGCCGAGCTTTGCTGGGTGGCAAAGTGATCGGCTTCAAACTCGTCTTTACGAGAGAACCAGCTAAACAAAGGCGTTAAGGCAAAGGTGAAAACAGGGATCACCATAAAAAAGAGCAACAAGGCCATCCCATCGTTACGTCCGCCTAGCTGGGGGATCACGCCTAAATCGGTATAGAACCAACTCTGTTGGGCGATCCAGCCCAAGATGGCGAAGAAGAACAAGGCACCTGCAAAACTAAAGACGAGTCGCTTGAGGATATGCTTGTGCTTAAAGTGACCGAGTTCGTGAGCTAACACGGCAATGATTTCGTCGGGTGTCAGGCGCGCCAAAAGGGTGTCAAAGAACACGATGCGGCGAGCTTTGCCAAAACCTGTGAAATACGCGTTGCCATGTGCCGAGCGCTTTGAACCGTCCATCACAAACAAACCATTGAGAGCAAAGCCGCAACGTTGGGCCAACGCCCGAATACTGCTGGCGAGAGTTTCGTCGGTGAGTGGCGTGAACTTATTAAAAAATGGTGCAATCCAGGTCGGAAAAATAAACAGAACCAGCAAATTAAAGGCCGACCACAGCCCCCAAGCCCAAAGCCACCAATAGGTGCCGGCCTCGGCCATCAACCATAACACCGCTGCCACCAGGGGGAGCCCGAGCACGGCGCCTAACACAAGACCTTTGAGCGTATCGCTGACAAATAAGCCTGGAGTCATGCGGTTAAAGCCAAACTTTGCCTCAAGCTTAAACTGACGATAAATTGAAAAGGGCAGGCCAATGATGCCCAGCAGAACGCTGACGACAACAATCAATAACACTTGCCTAAACAAGTCGTGAGTGGTGAGTGAGCTGACCCAAAGATCAATAAGCTGCAAGCCACCCAACAAGGTTAAACCCACCAACACCGCAGCATCAAACACTAACTCAAACATGCCCAGACGCACCCGCGCCGTTGTGTAGTCTGCCGCCTTCTGGTGACTGGCCAAGCCAATGCGAGTTGCGAACTCGGCGGGCACCTCGGCCCGATGCGACAATACATGTCGGATTTGACGATTGGCGAGCCATAAACGTACACCAACCATGGCGAGCAAAAAAACAACAAATAAGAGTGTCAGCATAAGACCCGTTGGCCACAAGGCCGTGTGTGAGAAAATCACTGTTTAAACGGATTGATTATATGGCTAACTCTCGCGCTCCGGCTGCAACAAAGCAAACCACCAAGTCCCACCCAAACGAATTTCGGCTGGTTTGGCTCGACATGGAAATGACGGGGTTAGATCCCGAAAAAGAGCGCATTATTGAGGTTGCCGTGGTCATTACTGAGCCCGACCTGACCGTCGTAGCCGAAGGCCCAGTGCTGGTTGTACACCAGCCTGATAGTTTGCTTGATGCCATGGACAGCTGGAATAAATCCACTCACGGCAAAAGTGGCCTCGTTGATCGGGTCAAAGCCTCAGTGCTGAATGAGTCTGCAGTCGAGGATCAGTTAATTGCCTTTATGGCGCAATACGTGCCTGCGGGCAAGTCACCGCTCTGTGGCAACACGGTCAGTCAAGACCGACGGTTTATGTTTAATTACATGCCTAAGCTCGAGCAATTTTTTCATTACCGTACGATTGATGTCAGCACACTAAAAGAGCTTGCACGACGCTGGAAGCCCGAATTATTGAAAGGCTTTGAAAAGCACAGCAAGCACGAAGCGCTGGCAGATATTTACGAGTCGATTGACGAGCTGAAGTATTACCGCGAACACTTCATCAAACTCTAGTTAGGGCTGGTGTCGCGAAGTTTTTTGCGGATCATGGTTCGATACAAACAATGCAGCAGTACCGTTGAGATTGCGAGCCCGATGGTGGCCATCAGCCACATGCTACCAGCGCCAACAGGCGACCCTGCCAGTAGTTGGTTGCGCACAGGTTCGATCAAACTTTTGCCCGGGCCGAACCCCATCCACCAACCACCTAAAAGCCCTACGACCATCAGAGCAAGTGTTTGCAATAGCATTGGCACAAAAGCGATTTTATGGGCGCGTAGCAAATAGCTATTAATGCATTGCATGGCATCCACGAGATGAAAGAAAGGGAGCAACACAAGCAGCGAGAGCGCAACGCTCGCAACAGCGGGGTTGTTGGTGTAGGCAGCAACGATCCACTCACGCCCAAAGTACAACGCCAGGGCCGTCATGACCGCCCCACACAGACCGATGACCAAGCCCATCATGCTAGTGCGATGCGCCTGGTGAATTTGTTGTGAACCAATCGCCTGTGCCGTCAGGGCAGCAGTGGCCACACCGATCGACATCGGCATCATGTAGGCTAATGCTGCTAGATTAGACATGACTTGATGACCGCCGATCGCTGCAATACCCTCTTGAGCGACGAGCAACGACATAAACGTGAACGCGCACACCTCAACAAGATAAGAGCCCCCCATCGGAAGCCCAAGCTTCAAAATTGTACCGATGCTTTTTAAGTCGGGCACGCCAAGGGTTAAATGAAATTGTCGGTAAAACGGTTGGCGAAACACAACCCAAAGCCCGAGCGCAAGTGTGATCCAAAACACGATGGCTGAAGAGATCCCTGCGCCAGTTGCACCCATTGCAGGTAAGCCCCAGTTGCCAAAAATCAGTAGCCAGTTCAA
>JAIPCU010000085.1 GCA_021738045.1 Candidatus Methylopumilus sp.
GTCTTGGTCCGCTTTGCGGACTGCGCTCAAGTTGCTTGTCTGAACGGCGGCGACCCAAACTCGCTTCGCTCAAACAAGGCTCGCCTTCATCCGTCCAGCCTGCGCAACTTTCGGCAAGACAAGACAGCCCACCCAGGCGCCCTGCGCCCCTGACCCGTAACCTTCGAACTTAGGCTCGGGTTGAAAGACTTTTACGCTTTTCAAGCCAGGCATTGAGTTCGCCCACCAAGCCGCGTCTAAAGGCAAGTACGCAAATCACAAAAATCAAACCGATCACAATGGTGACAGACTCGCCTAGGCGTTGAAACCATTCAACACCAGTATGTTTGGCAATCGCGGCACCAAAATCGCCAACTTTGTTTTCAAGTAGCACCACAATAAAGGCGCCAATGACCGGGCCCACTAACGTGCCCATGCCACCGATTAGCGTCATTAAAATCACCAAGCCCGACATCTGCCACGTGGCATCTGACAAGGTTGCTGATACAAAAATCAGCATCTTGGCTGAGCCCGCCAGGCCCGCCAGCAGCGCTGATAACACAAAGGCTAAGAGCTTGAAGCGCTCAACATCGTAACCAAGGGACACGGCGCGTGCTTCATTTTCGCGAATGGCTTTGAGTACCTGACCGAAGGGCGAATGTACCGTGCGCCAAATGATGAGGTATCCCACGATAAAAATTACCATCACGACGTAGTACAAATTGAGATCGCTTTTCAGATCAATCAAGCCAAACAAGGTACCGCGCGGTACGCCTTGCAGACCATCTTCACCGCCCGTGAATTTGGCTTGGAGAAAAAAGAAGTAGACCATCTGCGAGAGCGCCATCGTGATCATCGCAAAGTAGATGCCACTTCGGCGAATCGCCAACGCGCCCATGACAATGCCCATGACGCCAGCAATCGCCACACCGTACAGAATACCGAGTTCAGGCGAAAACCCCCAGGCTTTGATGGCGTGCCCTGAGGCATACGCGGCACCACCTAAAAAGGCTGCGTGCCCAAACGACAGCAAGCCTGTAAAGCCCAGCAGCAAATTGAAGGCACACGCAAATAAGGCGTAGCACATGATTTTCATGGCGAAGATCGGATAGATTCCGAGCACGGGAATCGCTGCCAGAAATACAATAAATAAAATATAACCAAGCGCTTGACGATTCATTTTTCTTTTCCAAACAGACCTGCCGGGCGCAGCAATAACACGATCGCCATGATGATGAACACCACCGTGCTTGAGGCCTCGGGCCAAAATACTTTAGTCAAACCTTCGATCAACCCCAGGCCAAGGCCAGTGACAATCGCACCTAGAATCGAACCCATACCGCCGATCACGACTACGGCAAACACCACGATGATCAGGTTTGACCCCATCAGCGGCGAAATTTGCAAAATCGGGGCCGCTAACACACCGGCAAAGCCAGCAAGCGCCACACCAAACGCATAGGTGAGTGTGATCATCAAGGGCACATTCACGCCAAAAGCCTCAACGAGCCTGGGGTTTTCAGTGCCGGCGCGCAAGAGGGCTCCCAAGCGAGTGCGTTCAATCACAAACCAAGTTGCAAAACACACCACCACTGAGGCAACTACAACCCAGGCGCGGTAATTAGGCAGCACCATAAACCCTAGGTTCGTGGCACCGCGCAAGGCCTCGGGTGTTGAATACGGTTGTCCTGAGACACCATAGAAGCTGCGAAACAGACCTTCCATCAACAGCGTGATGCCAAAGGTGAGGAGCAGGCCATACAAATGGTCAAGCTTGTAAAGATGCTTGAGCAGAAACTTTTCAATCAAGATGCCGAACAGGCCCACAATGACTGGCGCAAGTGCGAGCATGACCCAGTAGTTCAGATCAAAATAAGCCAGGCCCATCCAGGCTAAAAAAGCACCAAACATGTACAACGCGCCGTGCGCGAAGTTGATCACGTTCAGTAGGCCGAAAATCACCGCCAGACCAAGAGACAAAATGGCGTAAAAAGAACCGTTGACTAAGCCAAGTAAAAGCTGGCCAAGAAACGCTTGAAGAGGTATGCCGAAAATAGTGATCATGGTGAATCAGAACGCCAAAGGTGCAGAGTCAACAAAATAAACCTTCGGTACGCCAGAGCGCACCGAAGGTTTGATTGTGCTTACTTCTTGATAAGTTTGCAGGTAGATTCAGCAAGCGTGGTGAAGACAGACTCACCAGGCAACACTGCGATTTGCTTGTAATAATCCCAAGGGCCTTTTGATTCAGACGGTTTTTTGACTTCCATCAAAAACATATCGTGAATCATACGACCGTCTTCGCGCACGTAGCCATTTTTGGCAAACATGTCGTTGACCTTGTTTGACTTCATCCATTTCATCACGGTGTCACCGTCATCGCTACCGGTGGCTTTCACAGCATTCAAATAAAACGAAACGGCAGAATAGTCGCCCGCCTGAATCATCGAAGGTTTGCGCTTAACCTTCGCTTCGAACTTAGCCGACCAAGCGCGGGTTTCGTCGTTTTGATCCCAATACCAACCGTCAGTGAATTGCATGCCTTGGGTGACATTGAGGCCGAGTGAATGAATGTCGTTAATAAAAATCAGCAAGCCAGCGAGCTTCATCGTTTTGCCGATGCCAAACTCATTTGCCGCTTTAATCGAATTGATCGTGTCGCCACCTGCGTTTGCTAAGCCTAAAATTTGGGCCTTTGAGCTTTGCGCTTGCAATAGAAACGATGAAAAGTCTGAAGAGTTCAAGGGGGCGCGAACTTGGCCTTTGATTTCACCGCCAGCCGCTTTTACGACGTTTGCGGTGTCACGCTCAAGCGCATGGCCAAAAGCGTAATCAGCTGTTAAGAAATACCAAGATTTGCCGCCAGCCTTCACAATCGCCGAACCGGTACCGCGCGCAAGCGCCACGGTGTCATAGGCCCAGTGAACGGTGTAGGGTGAGCATTGTGCGCCAGTCAGGTCTGAAGCTGCTGCACCGATCGCCATAAAGACTTTTTTCTTTTCGGCAGCGATACCGGCTAGCGCCAAATTGACACCAGAGTTGGTACCACCAATTAACATGTCAATTTTTTGTTGATCAAACCATTCACGTGCTTTTGCAGCAGCGACGTCGGCCTTATTTTGATGATCGGCAAACAACAGTTCGATTTTTTTGCCATTGATTTGGCCGCCCATATCAGCGATGGCCATGCGAGCCGCTTCGATGCCGCCAGGACCGTCGATGTCAGAGTAGACGCTTGCCATGTCGGTCACGAAACCGATTCGAATCACATCATCAGAAATGTTGGCGAAAGCGGGTTGTGAAGCGAGGCCAAAACCGGCCAACATCAGTGAGGCACTTAGAGTGCGAAGTTTCATTTAGTTCTCCGAAAGATTGCGACACGCAAGGATAAAAAATTAGACGTCTGACTACAAAGACGCCATCATACAAGTCAAATAGCGACTAAACGCCTAGCAACTCTGTCAGGACAGCTTGCTTGGACTGCAACTCGACAGCGTCAAAATGCTCGACGATTTGACCATGTTCTACAACATAAAAACGGTCTGCCAAGGGGGCAGCAAAACGGAAATTTTGCTCGACCATCACAATGGTGTAGCCCTTAGCCTTCAGCATCTTGATCATGCGACCTAAGGCCTGCACAATCACTGGCGCAAGACCTTCAGAAATCTCGTCGAGCAACAACAGGTTGGCACCGGTGCGCAAGATGCGGGCCACGGCCAGCATCTGTTGCTCACCACCCGATAAGCGCGTGCCGGGTGAATGGCGGCGCTCAAGCAGGTTCGGAAACATTTCGTAAATTTCGGCCAGCGACATCCCACCGCCTAACGCCCCAACCGGAGGTGGCAGTAGCAGATTCTCTTCACAAGACAAGCTCGCGAAGATACCGCGCTCTTCGGGACAATAGCCCAAGCCAAGCTTTGCAATTTTGAACGTTGGCATATCAATGGCTTCGACGCCACCGATACGTACCGAGCCGGTGCGTGCGCCCGTCAGCCCCAGAATTGCCCGCAATGTCGTGGTGCGCCCGGCGCCATTGCGCCCCAAAAGCGTGACGACTTCGCCTTTATGCACGGTCAGATCGATGCCATGCAAAATGTGCGATTCGCCATACCAAGCGTTCAAATCTTTGATTTCAAGTGCAACGGCGCTCATGCGTGTGCTCCGGCGAGTTCGCCTTCGGTGGTGCCCATATAGGCTTCCATCACCAAGGGGTCTTTAGAAACGTGGGCATAGTTGCCTTCGGCTAATACGGCGCCGCGCGCCAACACTGTGATAGTGTCTGCAATGGAAGACACCACATTCATGTTGTGCTCAACCATCAAGATCGTGCGCCCAACACTGACGCGCTTGATCAACTGGGTGACCCGATCAACGTCTTCGTGGCCCATGCCTTGCGTGGGCTCGTCAAGCAGCATCAGTTCGGGTTCCATGGCCAAGGTCGTGGCGATCTCGAGCGCGCGCTTGCGCCCATAGGGCAGACTGCCAGTAATTTCGTTTGTAAAGCTTCCTAAGTCGACCTGTTCAAGCAAGGCTTGAGCGCGCTCGTTCAGTTCATTCAAGCGCTGTTCACTTTTCCAGAAATGAAACGACATGCCGGTTTGGCGTTGCAAGCCAATGCGCACATTTTCAAGCACGGTTAAGTGCGGAAACACCGCTGAAATTTGAAACGAGCGAATGATGCCGCGGCGTGCAATCTGAGCAGGCCGGTCGTTCGTGATGTCGACACCATTAAATTGAATCTTGCCGCGCGTTGGTGGCAAAAACTTAGTCAACAAATTAAAACAGGTGGTCTTGCCAGCACCATTGGGGCCGATCAAGGCGTGAATCTGACCTCGCTGAACACTGAGCGAGATGTCGTTGACCGCCACGAAGCCTTTGAACTCCTTGGTGAGATGGGTTGTCTCAAGGATGATGTCTTTCATGCGTATCTTTGCGAATAGAGAATTTTTGAATGCGAGCGCGCATTATGACGCATGTGCAGCAAAAGCTGAATGGGGGTTTGTCATAGGTGGCGTAACTCTTAGTAATTACCCCTGCGCGGCAGCGTGGTCGCTTGGGATCGTGCCTTTGGGTGATCGACCACCTTAAAGTCGTGACGCTTAGGGTTTGGTTTTTGACCGGTATTCACACAAATCGGCAATCCCGCATTGCGGGCACTTTGGGGTGCGTGCCACGCAGATATAGCGTCCGTGCAAGATCAGCCAATGATGCACATTGAGTTTGAACTCTTCGGGTACAAATTTTTCGAGGCCTTTTTCAACCGCGACGACATCTTTGCCTGGGGCGATTTTTGTTCGGTTTGACACCCTGAAAATATGAGTGTCGACAGCAATGGTGGGTTGACCAAAGGCTGTATTCAACACCACGTTGGCTGTTTTACGACCAACCCCTGGTAAGGTCTCAAGGGCTTCGCGAGTTTGAGGAACCTTACCCTTGTGTTGCTCAAGCAAAATCTGACAAGTGGTGATGACGTTTTTTGCCTTGGTTTTATACAAACCGATCGTCTTGATATAGTCGGCGAGCTTGGCCTCACCTAAGTCAAACAGGCCCTTTGGCGTACCGTGTTTAGCAAAAAACTTTCGAGTCGCTAGATTGACGGCTTTATCGGTTGTTTGAGCTGACAGAAGAACCGCAATCAGCAATTGAAAATCACTTTTGTATTCGAGCTCGGTGGTGGGCTGCGGGTTGGCTGCCTGCATGCGGCT
The DNA here is from genome assembly GCA_021738045.1 of Candidatus Methylopumilus sp. Taxonomy (GTDB): domain Bacteria; phylum Pseudomonadota; class Gammaproteobacteria; order Burkholderiales; family Burkholderiaceae_B; genus Zwartia. The sequence goes on from JAIPCU010000085.1 coordinate 5,685, forward strand.
AAAAATCTCGCGTCGCTTATCTGGGTTCATAGGCTGGAGTTGTTCGTCTGGCACGCGCACGCGCCAAAGCGTTGGCAATCGCAGCTTGTTTATTTGCCTGAGCCGACGCAGCGCTGTCTTGCGTCGTACCACTGGTTGTGGCGCTCACGTCCGTGTCGCCAAACTCTGGCGACTGCCTCAGTGATTCAGGCCCTTGTGCCAGCCGTCGTTGCCGCGCCTCAAAGTAGGTTCGCGCACGTGTTGCATCTTGCGGGGTCCAAGTTCGTGCCGGTGTGACTGGCACCATTGAAATGCAATCTACAGGGCAGGGGGCCACACATAGGTCGCAGCCTGTGCATTGCGCAGGCAAAACAGTGTGCATCAGTTTTGAGGCACCAATAATGGCATCAACGGGGCAGGCTTGAATACAGAGGGTGCAACCGATACAAAATTGTTCGTCAATCACGGCAACTTGCAGCGGTTGATGCGAACCGCAGCTAGCGTCGAGCTCGACGAGCGGTTGCTTGAGCAGTTGCGCTAAGGCCGCGATACCGTCGCCTCCACCCGGAGGGCAGCGGTTAATCGCAGCCCCCTCTGAGGCAATCGCCTCAGCGTAAGGTGCACAGCCCTGATAGCCGCACTTCGTGCATTGCGTTTGCGGCAATAGGGCATTGATGCGTTGAGCAAGCATGATGTTGAAGATGTGAAATCAGGCAACTTGGCGAGTTGCCTGATATGAGTATCTCGAGACAGAGGTCTAGTATTTGCGAACGAACTCGGCGATTTGGGGGCAGATGGTCGTACGCCAGCGGCGTCCGGCAAAAATCCCGTAATGACCACATTCAGGCGCGGTGTAGTGCTGTTTGCGTTTGGCCGGGATCCCTGAGCACAAATCTTGAGCGGCGCGTGTTTGCCCCTCTCCTGAAATGTCGTCAAGCTCACCTTCAATCGTAAACAGAGCGACTGTTTTAATGTCACTCGGGGTGACCAACTGGCCATCGATCTCCCAGGTGCCATTGGGTAAGGCAAATTCTTGAAACACGGTTCGAATCGTATCCAGATAAAACTCTTCTGACATGTCGAGCACAGCGTTGTACTCGTTATAAAACTTGCGGTGTGCCTCGGCGTCTTCGTCGTCACCGCGCAGTAAGTCGAGATAGAAGTCGTAATGTGACTTCACGTGACGATCTGGGTTCATTGACATAAAACCGGCGTGTTGCAAAAAGCCGGGGTAGACGCGTCGGCCTGCACCCGGGTACTGCGGGGGCACTGTATGAATCAGCTTTTGCTCAAACCACTCGAAGGGCTTGGTGGTGGCTAGGCGATTGACTTGCGTCGGTGAGCAACGCGGGTCGATCGGCCCACCCATCATGGTCATGGTGCGCGGCAGACAGGGGTCTTTATTTGTTGCCATCAACGAGACGGCGGCCAAGGCAGGTACGGTCGGCTGACACACCGACATTAAGTGCACGTCGGGGCCTAAGTGGCGCATAAATTGCTGTAGATAGCGAACATAATCGTTCAGGCTAAATGCGCCTTTTGACACGGGCACCATGCGCGCATCGATCCAGTCGGTGAGGTAGATTTCATGGTTCGGCAGCAGGGCACGAACCGTGTCACGCAGCAGCGTTGAGTGATGTCCAGACATCGGGGCAACTAACAAGATCGTGGGATCGACTTTGCGGACTTTAGCGGGTAGATCACGCGTAAAGTGCAGCAGATTGCAGAAGGGCAGTGCCAAGGCGACCTCTTGATCGACCGCAACCGATTTGCCATTGACCGTAGTCGTCGGGATCCCCCAAGCGGGTTTTTCGTAAGCCTTACCCAGGCGATAAATCAGTTCATAACTGGCCGCAACTTGCCTGGCCAGTGGCGTATAGGCAAACGGACTGGCCGCGTGCGTGAATAATTTGGCACTCATTTCACTGAAGTGGGTGAGCGGTGCCATCAGGGCGCGCTGCATTTCATGCATTTGATAAAGCATTGAGCGAATCCAGTTGTGAGCTTGAGGCCTTGATTATCACCCAATCTAAGGTGGGTATCACTGATTTAATCAGTTTTTTATTGCAATGCAGCAAAATGTCGTGTCAGTGCCACGCATGGGCTGACTTCACGACTGTTACCAGTAGTTTTCGACCGCTAGATTGCCGGGTACACCACGCCTGCCTGCCGCAAAGCCGCGTTCACTGAGTAGGCTACGCATTTCAGTTACCATCTCTGGGTTGCCGCACAGCATCACTCTGGCTTGACTTGGGTCAAGTTGCAGAAGGGCACGTTGCTCGAGCTCGCCTGTGCTCAGTAGTGTGGTGAGGCGAGCGGGTGTGAGGCTGGTTGGGCTCAGCGAGGGTGATAGCTGCTGAGTAAGAGGCTCGCGCGTTGTGACGGGCAAATAGGTGAGCTGCCCCGGGTGCTGTTGCATTAAGGATAAAAGTTCGTCTCGGTAGGCGAGTTCGAAGGCATGGCGTACGCCATGCACCAAAATAATGCGTTTAAAGCGCGCAAACGTGGTGGGGTCGCGAAGCATCGACAAATACGCTGATAGTCCGGTGCCAGTCGCAAGCAGCCATAGATCCTCGCCATCGGCAAACGCATCAAGGGTTAGAAAGCCGAACACCGAGTTGTTAATCCAAAGTGCATCACCCACGCGCAACTGAGCTAAAGGCGGGCTGAATTTACCGTCGGGCACGACCACAGAATAAAACTCTAGTTCGTTCTCGTTGGGGGCGGACACCATCGAGTAGGCGCGCCATTCATTGGGTGTGTCAGGTGCAGTCGCGTCTAAGGCGAGCCCGAGCCGAGCAAATTGGCCCGGTACAAACTTAAAACTGTGTGGGCGCGTCACCGTGAGCGAGAACAGTTTTTCAGTTGCCCAGACCGTTTGTCTGGTCACTGTTTGCTTAGTGTAACGAGGGGCGGCGACGGTCGGTGATTGAGTCATTGCAACGCGTGCGCGGCAGGCCAAGCGTGGGTCAATTACCGCTCAAGGTGCTTGAGTTTGTCGGGTACGTCAAGCCAATCATCGGCGTCAGGCAGGCCGCCTTTACTGCGACTGATGCTTGCAAAAAGCGGCGATAACTCGGCATTCAGTGCGATAAATTTCATTTGATCTTGGGGTACGTCTTCTTCGGCAAAAATGGCATTTGCTGGGCATTCAGGAATGCAAACGGCGCAGTCAATGCATTCGTCGGGGTCGATGACTAAAAAGTTTGGACCTTCACGAAAACAATCGACCGGACAGACGTCAACACAGTCAGTAAATTTGCACTTGATACAGTTTTCAGTCACTACGTGCGTCATATCGTTTACCAATAAGCGTTTATGTAAAAAAGTATTTTACCTAAACCGTCTCTCTTGTGTCGGGATACCCGTTTTATCAACGCTGTCTGTGCTAAGGTTTTGTAAAGGTTGGGACACGAATGGTTATCAAATCGCTGCTGGATACAGATCTGTATAAATTCACCATGATGCAGGTGGTCTTGCATCATTTTCCGGCCGCGCAGGTTGAATATCGGTACAAATGCCGTACGCAAGGGGTGAATCTGCGTCCTTTTCTTGACGAAATTCGTCAAGAAATCCATGCCTTGTGCCAATTGCGTTTTGAGCCAAGCGAACTCGACTATCTTAAAAGTTTGCGTTTTATCAAAAGCGATTTTATTGACTTTTTAGGTCTGTTTCACTTGCCCGAGAAATGCATCGAGGTCTCAGAGGGTGAGTTGGCCGGTGAAATCGCTATCTCAGTCAAGGGCTCTTGGCTGCACACAATTCTGTTTGAAATCCCGGTGTTGGCGATCGTCAACGAGGTGTATTTTCGCAATGTGTGTCAAGACCCCGACTGGGCTGAAGGCCGAAAGCGCTTGCAAACTAAGATGAAGTTGGTGCTTGACGCCACCGATTTGGCTGAATTTCGCGTGGCCGAATACGGCACGCGCAGGCGTTTTTCTCATGTCTGGCACGAAGAAGTGGTCACGACAATGAAGGCGCAGATGGGCGAACACTTTGCCGGGACCAGCAATGTTTGGTTTGCGATGAGGCATGGCGTTTTGCCGCTGGGCACGATGGCGCACGAATATTTGCAAGCCTGCCAGGCGTTAGGACCACGGTTGCGCGACTCGCAGGTGTTTGCCCTTGAGACTTGGGCAAAAGAATACCGAGGCGATTTGGGAATTGCTCTGTCGGATGTGTATGGGCTCGAAGCTTTTTTGCGCGATTTCGATATGTATTTTTGCAAATTGTTTGATGGCGCACGGCACGATTCGGGCGACCCCTTTGAATGGGGTGAGCGCATGATTGCGCACTACACGGCCAATCGCGTCGATGCACGTACCAAGACCCTGATTTTTTCGGATGCGTTAACATTTCCACGCGCCATTGAGTTGACGCGTCGTTTTGCTGGGCGTTGCCGCACAGCCTTTGGCATTGGCACGAACCTGACCAATGATTTGGGTCATGAGCCGTTGCAGATTGTCATGAAAATGATTCGCTGTAACGGGCAACCTGTGGCAAAAGTTTCAGATGCACCCGAAAAAACGATGTGTGACGATAAAGCGTACTTGGCGTATTTGCGTCAAGTATTTGAACTTCCTGCGGCCTAATTGATTCAAGGATTTTTATGAGTAACATTCACCGAGTAAACGTTGGTAAGCGCTTATCTGACATGGCCGTGCATAACGGCGTCGCCTACCTGGCAGGTCAAGTCGCCGATGACACCACCCAAGACATCACCGGTCAAACTGGGCAAATTTTGGCTGTGATCGATAAGTTACTCGCCACAGCAGGCACTGATAAAACTCGTATTTTGATGGCACAGATTTTTGTGGCCAACATGAAAGAGTTTGACGGTATGAACAAAGCTTGGGATGCCTGGGTCGCTGAGGGCAATGCGCCACCACGCGCGACCATCGAAGCCCGTTTGGCAAGTGCCGACTACAAAGTTGAAATTGTCGTCACTGCCGCAGTGTGAGGGTGAATCACTGAATGGTTAACGTTGTCTAAGGTCTCTACAGCAGATCTTCACACATTGATCAGCGGCTTAGTGCCCGCTGATGAGTCTTTGTTGCAGCGTGCGCTCGATTGGGTAACGCCTTTACTGTCTGAGCAAGTGACGGGTGGTGGCGAAACCTTATTGGCGCATGCTCTAGGCTCGGCCCAAATTTTGGCAGCCATGCAAGCCGATGCGGCCACGCGTGTTGCGGCCCTACTGATGTTTATCGCCGAGCCTACCGAGGCCGCGGGGTTTAAGGCTCGCGTATCAAATACGGTTGCCGATCGGTTTGGTCCCGAGATTGCCCAGTTAGTGCAGGGTACCCATTCGTTGTCGCGCTTAGGTTCGTTGGCGAGCGGTGCAAGTGCTGGCGCACTAGATTCGACCGATCAAAAAGAAATGTTGCGCAAAATGTTGTTGGCGATGGCTGCCGATTTGCGTATTGTGTTGATTCGTCTCGCTTCGCGCTTACAAACACTGCGCTGGCTTGCGGCAGAAAAACGGCCGTGTGATCCGATGCTCGCGCGCGAGACACTTGATTTGTACACGCCGCTGGCCAATCGTTTGGGAATTTGGCAGATCAAGTGGGAGATGGAAGACCTCGCCTTTCGCTTCACTGACCCCCAACGTTACAAAGACATTGCAAAATTGCTCGAAGAGAAACGCATTGAGCGTGAGCAATTTATTGCACAGACGATCGAGCAATTGGCGCAGGGGCTCGCGGCACGAGGTATCGTCTCTGAGGTGTCGGGTCGGCCGAAGCACATCTACAGTATCCATAACAAAATGCGAACCAAGCAGCTTGCTTTTAGTGAGTTGTACGACGTGCGTGCCTTGCGGATCATTGTTCAAGATGAGCGCGAGTGTTATGCCGCGCTTGGATTTGTGCACGAGCAATGGGAGCCCGTGTCAGACGAGTTTGATGACTATATCTCGCGTCCTAAACCCAATGGCTATAAATCTTTGCATACGGTTGTTACCGATGCGGCGGGTCGCCCTTTTGAGGTGCAGATTCGTACCCGGGCGATGCACGAGTTTGCTGAGTTTGGCATGGCTGCGCATTGGCGCTACAAAGAGGTGGGGGGGCGCGCTGGACATTCGGCGACGGGGCAGGCACCTGCCGTGGCTGAATACGATCGGCAACTCGCCTGGATGCGGCAGCTCTTGGCCTGGAACACTGAGGCAGGTGCTCAGTCGGACGAGCCGCAGCCCAGCAAGCCGCGGCGCGTCACACAAGATCGTATTTATGTCTTGTCGCCCCAGGCGCGTGTGATTGAGTTGCCGATTGGGGCCACCCCAGTGGATTTTGCTTATCACTTGCACTCAGACTTAGGGCA
>JAIPCU010000086.1 GCA_021738045.1 Candidatus Methylopumilus sp.
CGATTGTTTTGGTGCTCTAAAGCGTTCTGGATGCTTTATCATCTTTCCAATCACTAAAAAACAACGGAGAACGACAACATGGCACTGATCAATTACATCACGCAAATTCAATTCGACTTTGGCGTGGTGGCGCTGTTGCAGTCAGAGTGCGACCGGGTCGGCATCAAGCGCCCGATGATTGTGACTGACGCTGGTGTGCGCGCGGTGGGCATTATCGACAAGGTGTTGGCACAGTTAAAACACGCTGATGCGGTCGTTATCTATGACCAGACACCCCCCAACCCCACAGAGGCAGCCACGCGCGATGCCTTGAAGATTTACCGCGAGGGTAAATTTGACGGTTTGATCGCGGTGGGGGGGGGTTCGGCGATGGATCTTGCCAAAGCCGTCGCGGTGATGGCAACGCACGCGGGCGATTTGAAGCATTTTGCAGCAGTTGAGGGTGGGGTTGCGCGTATTACAGCCGCGACGGCACCGGTAATTGCGATCCCAACAACGTCGGGCACAGGCAGCGAAGTCGGCCGTGGCGCGATGCTTATTTTGGATGATGGCCGTAAGGTGGGTATTTTGTCGCCCTATGTGGTGCCAAGAGCGGCGATCTGCGACCCAGAGTTGACATTTGATTTACCCCCGCTGCTCACTGCTGCGACTGGCATGGATGCCATTACGCATTGCTGCGAGACGTTCATGTCTTCGGCTTTGAATTTTCCGGCTGAGGGGATTGCCTTAGACGGCTTGTGGCGCGGCTGGGCACATATCGAGCGTGCCACTAAGCAACCGCACGACCGCGAGGCGCGGTTTCATATGATGAGCGCGTCAACGCAGGGTGCAATGTCATTTCAAAAAGGTCTTGGCGCCGTGCATAGCTTGAGCCATTCGTTAGGCGGCATCAATCCTCGCCTGCATCACGGCACCCTGAACGCAATGTTTTTGCCCGCCGTGATTATGTTTAACCAAAGCGAGGCGTCTATGCAAAAGGGCAAAAAGCTTGACCGGTTAGCGCAGGCAATGGGTCTGGGTCAGGGCGCCGAGGTTGCCCCCGCGATCAAGGCCATGAACCAGCGCCTTGGTTTGCCTTCGGGCCTTGCTGCCATGGGCGTGACTGAAGGCATGTTTGGCAAAATCGTTGAAGGTGCGATGGCAGACCACTGCCATAAGACAAATCCACGCATTGCCACGGCCGAGGATTACGCCTCGTTGCTGCGTCAATCAATGTAATTCGTTGCAAACCCTGCCTTCACTGTTGAGGCAGGTTTGCCGGACCTGTTTTACGCCGAAGGAGTTTCTTTCGCGTAGCGCGCCAAGCCCTCAAGGATTTCTTGGTGCGCATCGTCAACCCCGTACCAGCCGTCGACCTTGACCCATTTGCCTTGCTCAAGGTCTTTGTAGTGCTCAAAAAAGTGCTGAATGGCATTTAAGCGCATCGGGTTGATATCCGAAGCTTGTTTCCAGTGGCTGTAAATCGGCAAGATTTTGTCTTCGGGGACAGCCAATAACTTGGCATCGTCACCGGCTTCGTCTTTCATTTTAAGCACGCCCAACGCTCGGCAACGCACCACCACGCCTGGGATAACTGGAAAGGGAGTAATGACTAACACGTCCACTGGGTCGCCATCGCCTGCAATGGTTTTGGGGATGTATCCGTAGTTACATGGATAGTGCATGGCGGTGCCCATGAAGCGGTCAACAAAGATCGCCCCCGACTCTTTATCGACTTCGTACTTGATTGGATCGGCGTTCATCGAGATCTCGATGATCACATTAAACGATTCAGGAAGCTTTTTTCCGGGGCTGACTTTGTCAAGACTCATGAGGATGTTTGCTGCAGGTTGATTGGTGAATACCCTAATGTTAACAAAGAAACAAAGCGCCCCTCTCAGCTAAGTTTTGCGACATACTAGCGGGGCTAGTTCTTCCAGTGTCACAAACGGCTTAATGCCGCGTATAAAAACGATTTAAGACAACACACTTTAGGAGTTTTCGAGCATGAGCAACATTCAGTTGGGCCTCTATTTCGCCCTTGGCTGCGGAGTTCTCGCAGTCGTGTACGGCTTTGTAGTGAGGTCCTGGATTCTTAATCAAAGTACCGGTAACGCCAAGATGATGGAAATCGCTGACGCGATTCAACAGGGCGCAGGCGCCTATCTGTCGCGTCAATATAAAACCATCAGTATCGTGGGCGTGGTGCTGGCGATTTTGATCGCTCTGTTTCTCGACTACACGACAGCAGTAGGCTTTGTCGTCGGTGCCGTGTTGTCAGGCGCCTGCGGCTTCATCGGCATGAATGTCTCGGTGCGTGCCAACGTACGGACTGCGCAAGCGGCAACGGTGGGCATGAATGAGGCGCTCAATGTTGCCTTCAAAGGCGGCGCGATTACCGGTATGTTGGTGGTGGGCTTGGGCATGCTTGGTGTTGGTTTGTTTTATATGTATTTGATGTCAGTGGGCAAGGCTGGTGACCTGTCGGCGACCCTGCATCCCTTGATTGGTTTGGCCTTTGGTGCGTCCTTGATCTCAATCTTTGCGCGCCTTGGCGGCGGCATTTTTACCAAAGGCGCTGACGTTGGCGCCGACTTGGTGGGTAAGGTCGAAGCGGGTATCCCAGAAGATGATCCACGTAACCCTGCGGTGATCGCTGATAACGTTGGCGATAACGTGGGTGATTGCGCGGGTATGGCGGCTGACTTGTTTGAAACATACGCGGTGACGCTAATTGCGACGATGGTGTTGGGCGCGATGATGGTGAAAGTTGCCACGGCCGAAGCGGTGATTTATCCGTTGGTGCTTGGTGGGATTTCGATCATTGCCTCGATCATTGGCTGCTCTTTTGTGAAAGCGACCCCGGGCATGAAAAACGTGATGCCAGCCTTGTACAAAGGCTTGATCATTGCAGGTCTGATCTCTTTAGTTGCCTTTTACTTCGCAACAAACTGGATGATGCCAGACAACGCCTTGGCCGACTTTGGCTTTCAAACTGGTGCCAAAATGCGCTTGTTCGGCGCCACGGTTGTGGGCTTAGTGCTGACAGCAGCGTTGGTCTGGGTCACCGAGTATTACACCGGTACAGACTACGCACCCGTTAAACACATTGCCCAAGCGTCAAGCCAAGGCCATGGCACGAACATCATCGCAGGCTTGGGTGTGTCGATGAAATCGACCGCTTACCCAGTTTTGTTTGTCTGCGCGGCAATTTACGCAGCGTTTTGGTTAGGCGGCATTTACGGTATCGCGATTGCTGCAACATCGATGTTGTCGATGGCAGGTATTATCGTGGCGCTTGATGCCTACGGCCCCATCACCGATAACGCAGGCGGAATCGCTGAAATGGCTGGTATGCCACAGTCAGTCCGTGACATTACCGACCCACTTGACGCAGTGGGTAACACCACGAAAGCCGTGACCAAAGGCTATGCAATTGGCTCGGCTGGTTTGGCTGCCTTGGTGTTGTTTGCTGACTACACACACCAACTTGAGTCAAAAGGGTTGAAGATCAGTTTCGATCTGTCTGACCACATGGTCATTATTGGCTTGTTTATTGGTGGCTTGATCCCTTACCTGTTTGGTGCGATGGCGATGGAAGCCGTGGGTCGTTGCGCTGGCGCAGTGGTCGAAGAAGTGCGTCGCCAGTTCCGTGACATCAAAGGCATCATGGATGGCACGGGCAAGCCCGAGTACGACAAAGCCGTTGATATGCTGACGACTGCAGCAATTAAAGAGATGATTATTCCATCGCTCTTACCAGTGGTGGTGCCCGTGGCCGTGGGCCTGATCTTAGGTCCGAAAGCGCTGGGCGGTTTATTGATGGGTACGATTGTGACGGGCCTGTTTGTTGCGATCTCAATGTGTACCGGCGGTGGTGCGTGGGATAACGCCAAGAAGTACATCGAAGAAGGTCACTATGGCGGTAAAGGTTCAGAGGCTCATAAAGCCGCTGTGACGGGAGATACCGTTGGCGATCCGTACAAAGATACGGCTGGCCCAGCAGTGAACCCACTGATCAAGATCATCAACATTGTGGCGCTGCTGATTGTGCCGCTGATGGTGCGCATGGCTTAGTTGGCTTGACCCATATCACTGGGTAGGGCAATTTGGCGGGTAAAGGCAACCTCTCTCGACGTTAGTCGGAGAGGTTGCTTTTTAGTCTTGACGCAAACCTCTTAATTACTGTTAACCCTACTCCAGTTGTCGGTTCGGTCATTGAAAGCTGCTTTTTGCTGTGCTAACTTGAAGGCTCTTCGCATCTACAGGTTGCGTTCACTGCGCACAACGTTGTTCATCAGCGTGCAATTGTGCCTTAAAAATGCTCACCTATTCTGGTGTGTAATCTCTTTGAGTCGTCGAAAAATGAATATCGAATTTGAAGCATACTGCGATAAGTATCTGGTCGAATGGGAAAAGCGTGCAACAGTACGCACAAAGCCCCGCACCCGGCTGACCGAGTCTATCAAGACCGAGAATATGTTCGTGTTTCCATTGAAACCTTTTGCTGGCCACGAGCGCTTTGAGGCGGTTGACAAACAACAAATTCAAGAATTCTCGGTCCGTGCCGCTTGCAATATGTTTCTTGGTGTTTCGTCGTTTGAGGTCGATTTTGTCACGGCGCAGTGCAGCAAACTTGCCGGTGCTGGCATCGGGATCGAGCTTCCAGATTCGGCAAAACGCGTCGCGGTTGCGATTGGTACCGACGAGATGTACCACGCGTTTGTGGCAAATGAGTGTCTCGCCGATATCAAGCGCTTTACCGGAATTGTGCCAGTCGTTCAAGACGCAGGCGGGCCCGCTGACTTTAATGCACGCAAGCCGCCGCTTGAGCATTTCAAGCAGGCACTTGGCCCTGGCAATGAGGCTCTGGCTGAAGTGACGCTGTTGTGCTTTTTAGAAAACAACTTTACTGAAGAGCTTTACGGTATTGCGAAGGGGCAAACAGCAGAAAGCCAGATGCATACGATTATTCGAGAGCATGTCATGGACGAGGGCCGCCACATGGTCTTTTTTCAGCGACTGTTAGGGCATATTTGGGCCTCGCTCACCGAAGAGTTGCGTTGTACCCTGGGCAAATCAATGGTCGATTTCTGTGATATTTACTTGACACTTGATGAGCAGACCGTCATGGGTGGCTATACCAGCACTTTGCGGCAACTCGGGTTAAGTGACGAAGACTGCATCACGATCGCGCGCGACACCATCTTGAAAGATGGCCTGTTGTCAAAAAGTGATATGCCAAGTATTGTTAACCCAAAGCATCTGATGAAAGTGGCCGGAGTGCTTGAACATCAACCCACTCGTGATTTAATGCTTGCGAGTGGCTGGATCACAGACGAGGCCGCCGTCGCCGCTTAATTTTTTACGCGTTGCCTTTGGCCACCTCAGGGGTATGCGACCCTCTGAGGTGTGCTTTTGAAAGTTTATGTCGCAGGCTATCAGCACGAAACAAACACCTTTGCACCCACCAAGGCTGATTGGGCGGCGTTTAATCGAGGCGAATCATTCGTGGCCTTCATTGAAGGCCAACCGATGCTCGATAGTCTGCGTGGCGTTAACATCCCAATCGGTGGGTTTATCGAGGCGGCCCGACTCGAAGGCTGGCAGCTGGTACCGGGATCGTGGAGTGGTGCAATACCATCCGCGCATGTGACGCGCGATGCCTTTGAGCGCATCAGCGACTCCATCCTTGCAGGTATCCGTCTGGGTGGTTTTGACGCAATTTATCTCGACTTGCACGGTGCTGCTGTTGCTGAGCACATCGACGACACTGAGGGTGAATTGATCGCGCGCATACGCGCGATTGTTGGGCCGAACTTACCCATCGTTGCGAGTTTGGACTTGCATGCAAATGTGACGCATCGCATGCTCGCTCAGGCAGACGCCTTAGCCGCCTACCGAACCTACCCGCATGTGGATATGGCCATGACAGGGCAGCTTGCGGCAACACTCCTGAAGCGAAGGGTCAAGCGTGGCAGTAGAGAGCCTATCGCTTACCGGCGCCTGCCCTACCTCATCGCCCTAAACGCACAAAGCACTTGGCTTGAACCCGCGAAGTCGCACTATGAAGAGATTTTTGATCTCGATCGTGAGTTTGATACCTGTTTGAGCTTTTGCATGGGATTTCCGGCCTCAGATATCGCGGAGTGCGCCCCGATGGTCTGGGGGTACGGCGAGCGCGCCGAGGCGGCGGTTCAGCGACTGTACGATAAGGTGAGTGAGCCGACTCAATGGAAGATTGAAGTGTTGTCAGCCCGCGATGCGGTCGAGCGTGCTTGTTTGCTGGGCGACACGAATGAAAAACCAGTGATGATTGCAGATACACAAGATAACCCGGGTGCTGGTGGCGATAGCAACACGACGGGTTTGTTGCGAGCCCTTCTTGAAAAAGGTGCAGGCAGGCGTCTACCGGGTAAAGTCGCACTTGGTTTGCTGTTTGATTCGGCCGCTGCAACGATGGCGCATGAGGCAGGGCTGGGTGCTTCGATCACAACAACGTTGGGCACCGCTGTACCGACCTTCACTGGGCAACTGAGCGATGCACCTGTGCAAGGCACTTTTAAAGTTAAAGCGTTGTCGGATGGCAAAGTTACGCTCAAGGGGCCGATGATGACGGGTTCGCGCATCAATCTGGGCGCCTGCGCATTGCTTGAAATTGAAGGCGTGTTAGTTGCCGTTACCAGTGGTAAAAAACAATTACTTGACCGCGAATTATTTCGAATGTTGGGTGTCCATCCCGAAACGATGAAAGTATTGGTCGTAAAAAGCTCTAATCACTTTCGGGCCGATTTTATGCCGATTGCCTCGCATATTTTAGTGGCTAAAGCGGCGGGGCCAATGGCTGCCGACCCAGCCGACTTACCTTGGACGAAGCTTGCTAAAACGACGCGGACAACACCTTAGGGGTCTATTTGGTTGTTGAGAGACTCACGGGTTTGCAGTGATCCACAGACTGAGTTTGCAACTCTCCAGTAGTGGCAGAAGCGTTTTGGGGCACCGGGGGCACTCTAACAGCAGCATAATTCAGTAACCCTAGCGGCGGGAACAGTTGCAAAGCCGTTGCGGCACACATGTTGACTAACACTGAAAATCGCTGCAAAGTCTCGATCGGAATATCCTCAACCTTTGCTTGATTGGTTAGAATTTGGCTCGCCTTCCACGCCATCAAACGAGCCATGTTTTCGACAGGCGAAAAAAGACCGAGCAGGGCGTTCGCATCGCGAATCGCGCTCTCATTCGCTGAGAATGCGGGTATACCAGCCTTTAAGCTCGCGTCGGTCGTCAACTTGCGATGCGTAAAGCTGACAAAGGTATCTGGTCCTAGATATAGCCATTGTGCGCCCTGCTCTTTCACGTGCGCAACTTTTTCAAAGATCGTTTTTGGGTCGGGCCGACCGTCTGGGGTTAAACCAACGGGTTCCGCAACGAGCGTCATGCCTAGTTTTTTTGTCTCAACTTTCAGACTTTCTACCATGTTGCGCGCGTTCACTTCTGTGGGGTTGTAGACGACCCCTAAAGTCTTGATCGCATGATATTCGTTTAGCGCAAGCAATTGAACGGATAAAGGCGCTAGGTGTGAGGCACCCGTAACATTACGAGCGGGTCTATCAAGATTTTTCACTAATTTTGCACTAAGCGGATCAGCGACGATCCCAAACACAATCGGTATGTCTGCGATAACCGGCCACTCGTAAGTACCGGCTAGTGCAACGGTAGTCGGAGTGCCCCAGCTGTAGATTAGGTCAGGCTTCTCTTTAAGAACTTTTTCCCTCAGTTCGGACATCGAGGCGCGATTTGCTGGGTCTGGTACGATCAAAGTAAAGCGCACCGCACCGATGCGACGAACCAATTCTTCTTCAAAAATTTGTTCCATCTTTGTATCGCCTCGCGGCGTGACAATGACCACATGTGGTGTGGCATGGGCTAGCCCACAAATCATTGTGATCAACCAAAGCCAACATATCTTCATGTGTTGCTCGCTTCACGCTTTGAAAATCGAATCCTGTATTGCTCAGGATTCAAGACACCTTCTAAAAAATCGATTGAAACGCCCTCGTAGCCGCGGCCTAATAACTCGAATTGCGCCGCAAAATCCTGCCAATCAGCCGATAACGTATCTGACCAGCACACTTGCGAATGGCTCTGTGTATCGAGCATCAGTCCCTGAAACCAGCGATCCGGTGCAATTTGCCCGACCCAGCGAATGGTCATCCCTGTGCCAAGCATATTGCCCAGAGAGTAGGAGTTGCCGCAAGCGGTCATGCCTATAAATAATGAGCGTTCGTGTTTGGTGGCCAACTCGATTCGCCAACGCAGCAAAGACGCTTGTAACCCCAAACCGCGGAAGTGTTTGTCAACCATACAGGACGACAACTCAGCAGACCGCTGCAGATCTTGTTCGTTAAATCCTAACAACTGGGATACATCAGTGACGCCTTTACCTACGGAAAGCAAAACACTGGCATAGGCAATGAGTCGATTATCATCAAACACCCCAATCGTGACGCCGGGCAGCCGTAAGTGTTTGTCGCACCACTTGAGTTCGTCCGTCAGTACATCGTCAACGGGTGGGATACGCACACGAAAATGTGGCGCAATATCTGCAAAAATATCCCGGCGAAAGGCAAGTACCTGCTCAAGATCAGACCAATCAAGCAGGCGATGAGAAAAGTGCAGGCCCGAACCAGAAAAGGCGAGGGGTGGAATATCTAGCAGCATCATGTCAGAGCCTCAGTCGCCTGTCCCCGACCTTTGAAGGCCACAAAGGTCAACAGTGAAGCCAGAGTACAAACCCCCAGAGTGACTGCCATCCACAGCATCGCCTCTCTCAGCCCATATTGTTGAATTAAAACAGCGGCAAAGACGGGTCCAAGGGCGGCACCGATACGATCAAAGAAACGGTATATTCCCAGCGAAAGGTCAAGGTTGGCCTCTGCCGGCGCTGACTCGGCCATCATTTTTATTGCGAGATTTCCTTGTGAGCCCGCCATCAATGACTGCCCTACCCCAAGTAACACGCAGGCTGCCACCATGCCCCAGATACCTTCTAATGCGTGCCCAGTGAGGCAGGCCGATACAATGATCGCTGCCCCGATAATGACAAATGTTTTGGAGGCTTTCCAGTGATTCGCTAGCTTCTCGGCATTTGCGGCTAAAAGAAAGAGTCCAAAGAAGTATAGAAGAACCAGACGACCCACAACGGCAGCAGATTCGCCCATTTGCATAATAGTCAATGGGACAATGAGTAACAGAAAAGCTGTTGTTATCATCCTTGCGGGGATTGTAGACAAAGCAATCAAGCTAACGAGATTGCCTTTAAGCATGTTTTTAAACGTTGCTGTCAAGGAAAGGCGCCTACTGTCCTTTTTGGCGGCACGATTGGCCGGCGAGGACATAAAACCTATCGCTAAAAATGGGCATGCTGCCGCGACGATAAAGGCGATCGTGTATCCAAAGTTACTTTGTAGCAAGCCCCCAATCACAGACCCGCAAATACCGGCGGCAACCAGGGCGGTCAGGTACGCTGTCATACCACCGCTTCCACTGCGGATCATTAGCGCAAGACTACAAATCAGCATCGAACCAAAGCAAAACCCTGTCAACCCCTGCAACGCAACCAAGAGGTACCAGCTATCCGTTGCGGCACTCCCGAGGGTGCCAAAACCAACCATCGCAGCAGCGGTCGTGAGCCATCTACGAGCGCCCACCCTGTTCAAAATTGCGACGCCAAGAGGCTGAGAAATTCCCCAAAAAATCAAAAAAACAGTGAGTGGAATACTCGATAGCAATTGAGAAGACAGATTGTCTGGGCCGACTAAATCTCCTGCGTAAATAGCAAAAAAAGGCCGACACATCTCTGCTGACATGGCGACTAAAAAAACGGCGATTCGGAAATGGGCGATATCAACGGGATTGGGCAATTCTTTTGGCTCTGTGATTAGCCCAAAACGTTGACCTAAACTGAGCATATCGACTTGCATCGCGGCGGTTGTCCCTGCAAGTCGGGCTGGAGACTGCTGGATCATAGCCATCAGCTGATGGAAGCGTTGTGCAAGCCGATCAAGGCGAACATCCAGGATGCGACTGAGTTCGCCCATCGAGTCCTGAGTGGACATGCGGGCACGAAATTGAAAACTCCGCTGACTCAGTCGCCTAACAAAAGCCCTAAATCGACCAACATCCCGCACGTTCTTTAATTGCGAGGCAAACCATAAGAACTCTAAAACTAAGACGACGGCCGTGAGCGCCGCGAAAACCACGTCAGTCGCGAGAGCATTCACATGCTGGTCAATATAGTTCTCAGGGTAACCAATGAACAAGCTGGCCGTGGGATCGCCCTCTGGAGTTTCAACAACCGGCATACGCACAGCCTCGAAGGACTCTCCAATTTTAGAACTCACCCAACCTCCTGGCTCATCCTGTTTCAGATTGCGGGCGGTACGTTCTTGCAACTGGACGACTTGTTTCATCAGTGACACTTGAAGCGCAGTGGCGTTGTTGCGCGCTGCGAAAGTCAGGATTTGAGCGTCGCTGTTGACTAAAGCAAAAAACGAGATCTCCCGATGGTTATCTAGCGCTGCCTCGAATACTTGTTGCACCCCAACCAACTTATCTAATGGAACGCCTGCAGCCAAGGCGCGTCCTATTTTGAGGCGAATGTCCGTTCCGATGGCTGTTGAATTCTCGCCGAGCGTCGAGACGAGCATTCGTGAACCAGAATCCCGAGCAAGCGAGGCCAGAAGGACCAGCGCTGCGACAGTTAACACGACACTCAGGCTGCATCCGACCCAAAACCGCCATTGTCGAAACATCATGGCTGAGCTCCCCTCATCTTGTGTTCTATTGCATCGAGAGCTCTTTCAGCGGTAGAAATTTCTTTCATGACCGTGTCAACTGAGACCCCCGGTATAGGGCTTTCTACTAGCGCGGATGAGTCGGTACCTGATGAAGAATGATGAGTATTAATGTGCTCTTCCCACGGGTACCAAATTGTTGCAACGAACAAAGAAAATATTAGCGCACCCACCAGAATCATCCACATACAAGCGACTAGCAAACGATCTATGGTTTGCGTAAACGTGGCTCTGGCGCTGTCATTAGAGTAGACCACCCAGACGATTGCGCCCGTTAGCCCCATGGCGTCGCGCACCTGCATCAAGACATGCCGCTCGCTTTTTTCTTTCCATGATCGGACGTACCGCTCGCTCTGCGTGGAAGGCTCGTAGCTCAATGCTCGGCGCAAAGTCGGCCAAGCCAAATCACTTGTGGCGCGTCCCTGCGCAGCCGTAAAAACCGGAGTGCCTTGATCGCCGATGACCCTAATTTTCAGTAACTGGTTGTCCGAGGACATCAAGGACTCTAGCTTTCTTTTTAAAGGAGCCTGATCTACAACCGAGATGCCGAAACGTAGTCCGCCCTCAGTGACCTCTACCACTTGAGAAGCAATTAACTTAGCTCTTTGTTCGATTAGGTCAGCAACCGTTTTTTCAAGACGCAACGAAATTAATAATGCCGCAAACAGCAACACGGCACACAAACCTAAAAGAGGAAAAAGGGTGAGCGGAATAACCCGTCTTCGAAGCGTTGATTGTTCTGTCATAAAGTGTTGCGTCTAGCTACTGCATGGTCGCTGTTAAAGCTCGCAAACTGGCTGTGACAGGCTTGCGTATCTGAATATGACGGGCTGGTTAACCTTGAGAAAGCAAAGCTTCTATGAGCGGCTAAAAAAATTTTCAGGTCTCGATTATCGCAATTCAAGGATCGTTTATCAATGGGATAAATTTTTTTCTGAGTCTTTGTGAGCAAATACGCAGAAACGAAAAAGCCCAACCTTATGAGTTGGGCTAAGTCGTTGATTTTACTGGTGCCGGAGAAAGGAATCGAACCCTCGACCTTCTC
>JAIPCU010000087.1 GCA_021738045.1 Candidatus Methylopumilus sp.
TTGGTGATGAGCAAGGGTTCGTGCGTTTCTGCCACGATATCCAAGAGTTTGAGACATTTGCTTTTAAATTCGCCAGCACCGATCTGATGTGAGGTGGTCATAGGATTAAAAACTTAAAAATGATCAAGATAAAGCCCATTATAACACTATAGTCACAATCTATGGTCATATCTGACAAAAGATAGTGAATTTCCCGTTGAGCATGCTTTACCTAGCGGACGTCTCGGCTTTCAGTGCAAAGTTCGAGTCGTCAAAGTGTCATATCAGTCCATTACACTTCAATGAAAATTGAATTGAATCGATGCGTGCAAGATGGCCGATGGTAGAGGGTTGGTGTTCATATCAGCAACCCTGTTCGAAACAAACGGGTTAAATCTTCACGGTCACGCCTTTTTAAGGAAGCATCATGAAAGTCGGCATCAATGGCCTTGGACGAATTGGGCGCTTGGCGCTGCGAGCAGCGATGGGTGCAGCCGAGCGACAAGGTGATGATCCGCGTGCAGGCAACCGACTTGAGGTTGTGCACCTGAATGAACTGAAAGGTGGCGCCTTAGCCACTGCACATTTGCTTGAGTTCGATAGCGTGCAAGGCCGCTGGCGTGCCGATATTCAAGTTGAGAATGAACACGCGATACGCATCAACGATAAAGAACTATCGTTTTCATCTCACGCTACGGCAGCCGAAATCCCTTGGGGTGACCTTGGCGTTGAGGTGGTACTCGAGTGCACAGGTAAGTTTTTAACCCCTGAAACCCTGCAAGGACACCTTGATCGTGGGGCCAAACGCGTGATCGTCGCGGCGCCAGTGAAGGTCGGCAATGTCTTAAACGTGGTCGTGGGTGTGAACGAACACTTGTACGACCCCGCCCAACACCCTATTGTGACTGCAGCGTCTTGCACGACAAACTGTCTGGCGCCCGTCGTGAAAGTGATCCACGAATCGATTGGCATTAAGCACGGTCAGATCACAACAATTCACGATCCGACCAACACCAACTTGATGGTCGATGCACCACATAAAGATCTGCGTCGTGCGCGCAGTGCGATGTTGAGCCTGGCACCGACCACCACCGGCAGTGCAACGGCGATCGCGCTGATTTACCCAGATCTCAAAGGCAAGCTAAACGGCCACGCCGTGCGCGCACCGGTCTTGAATGCCTCATTGACTGACTGTGTATTTGAATTACAGCGTGAAACCACCGCGCAAGAGGTCAACGAGTTGTTTGCCAAAGCGGCTCAAGGTGCGTTAGCAGGTATCCTGGGATACGAAACCCGCCCCTTAGTGAGCGCCGATTATGCACGCGACACGCGCAGCTCAATTGTTGATGCCCTATCCACAATGGTGACCGCCGGTACGATGCTCAAGGTCTATGCTTGGTATGACAACGAAATGGGCTACGCCTGCCGTATGGTGGATTTGGCCTGTCACATGCAACGTCAGGGAATCTAGGCCTAGATGACGACCCCCAATCCTGCCGCTGCAAGAAACTACGGCATCGTAACCGCCGCCTATTGGGGCTTTACGCTGACCGATGGTGCGTTGCGGATGTTGGTGTTGTTGCACTTTTATCGCTTAGGCTATTCGCCCTTTACGCTCGCTTTTTTGTTTTTGTTGTACGAAGCGGCTGGCGTTTTAGCGAATCTGATTGGTGGGTGGTTAGCGACGCGCTACGGCATCACGCGGATGCTGACGGTAGGGTTGTCGACGCAAATTTTGGGCTTTTTATTGTTGTCGTTTTTGTCGCCTGACTGGACAGCCGCGATGTCAGTGGCTTGGGTCATCGGGGCTCAAGGTGTTTGTGGTGTCGCAAAAGATTTGACTAAAACGGCCAGTAAGTCAGCCATCAAAATTACCGCGGGCCAGGCCAGCGGTCAGCTATTTAAATGGGTGGCCTGGTTTACCGGCAGCAAAAACGCCATGAAGGGGGTTGGCTTCTTTATTGGTGGGCTCTTGCTCGATCTGTTGGGGTTTCGAGGTGCCTTGTGGGCGATGGCAGCCCTGCTCGCAGTTATCTTTGTGGCCGTGGTGCTGAGTTTGCCGCCGCTGATGGGCAAAAGCAAAGCGTCTAAGTCAGCCAAAGAATTATTCGCCAAAAGTCGGGCGATTAATCTGCTGGCGGCAGCGCGCGTCGCGCTGTTTGGCGCGCGCGATGTTTGGTTTGTGGTGGGTGTGCCGGTATTTTTATACGCCTCGGGCTGGACCTTCACCATGGTAGGTGGATTTTTGGCCTTATGGACAATTGGCTACGGGTTGGTTCAGGCCATCGCACCGTCGCTTGTGCGTCGCAGCACAGATGGCTTAACAACAGAAGTGCCCGCGGCAAGGCTGTGGTCGTTGCTGCTGGCCCTTGTGCCGATTGGGCTTGTGCTGGCTGTCTGGTTCAATGTGTCCCACTTAGAGTGGGTGGTGGTGGGCGGCTTGGGCGTCTTTGGGTTTGCCTTCGCTGTGAACTCTTCGGTGCATTCGTACCTGATTTTGGCGTATGCAGGCTCTGAAAAGGCTGCCGAAGATGTTGGTTTTTATTACGCCGCGAATGCCTTTGGGCGTCTACTCGGCACCCTACTGTCGGGGCTGTTGTATCAATGGGGTGGGTTACTGTATGCCCTACTTGGGTCCGCCGTCATGTTAATTGTGTGTTGGTTGGTGACCCTTTTACTTCCAACACTGCGCGTCAGCGTGCGCTCATGAACCTATTTGAACGATTTCTGACCCTCTGGGTGTTTCTTTGCATCGTGGTGGGGGTGGCGCTCGGGCAGTTAGCCCCCACGCTGTTTCAGGCCTTAGGGCGCTTTGAAGTCGCGCAAGTCAATATACCCGTCGGTTTGTTGATCTGGGTGATGATTATCCCCATGTTGGTCAAGATTGATTTTTCGATGCTGCACCAAGTGCGCAATCACATGCGCGGCATTGGCGTCACGCTGTTTGTGAATTGGCTGGTGAAGCCTTTTTCGATGGCGTTTCTGGCGTGGTTGTTTATCCGTCATCTGTTCTCTGAGTATTTGCCTGCTGACCAAATCGATAGCTATATAGCCGGGCTGATTTTGCTGGCTGCAGCGCCCTGCACGGCGATGGTCTTTGTCTGGAGCCGACTCACCGGTGGTGATCCTTTGTTCACCTTGTCGCAAGTTGCGCTCAATGATGGGATTATGCTTGTCGCGTTTGCGCCGTTGGTCGCTCTGTTGTTGGGGCTCTCTGCGATTACGGTACCCTGGGCGACCTTAGTGGCCTCTGTGGTGTTGTACATCGTCGTACCTTTAGTGTTGGCGCAGCTTTGGCGGCGACATTTGCTAAAAAAAGGCACTCAGGCTTTTGACTCTGCGATGCAGACGATCGGTCCGTGGTCAATGGCGGCGTTGTTGTTGATGCTGGTGTTGCTTTTTGCCTTTCAAGGCGACGCTATGCTTAAGCAGCCGCTGGTGATTGCGCTGTTGGCAGTACCAATATGTCTGCAAGTCGTCTTTAATTCGGCGCTAGCGTACTGGCTAAACAGAAAGTTTGGCGAAAAACATAGCGTCGCTTGCCCATCGGCGCTAATTGGTGCCTCTAATTTTTTTGAACTGGCCGTGGCGGCGGCGATCAGTTTATTTGGCTTTCAGTCTGGGGCCGCGCTTGCCACGGTAGTCGGGGTGCTGATTGAAGTCCCGTTGATGCTACTGGTGGTCAGGGTCGTCAATCAGTCTAAGGGCTGGTACGAGCAAACTCACTCGCGTTAGTCAAACTCGATCGGGTCTTCGTTTTGCAACCATTTGGTGGTTGCTGGCGAGAATAATAAATACAGTGACGCAAACGCCACGATCAAATAAATGTAAAGATAAGCGGCAACCCCAACACCGATCTTAACGTTCAGGGGTGAAACGCCAAATAACGAAACAAGACAAAAAGCGATCCCTAAACCGTTTGCTATGGCAAAAAACGTCCGGGAAACCATACTTTTTGCCCGGGTGATTGTGTAAATCAGAAATAAATTCATGATCACTGCGGTCGCCACATATACAGCGGCGGTTGGGCCAAAAAGCTTTGTCGTTGAATTTTGATAAATAAACACTGCGACTGAGGCCACAAGCATAGCGGTGGTAACAAATTCAAAGTTTTTGATTGAAGCGGGGGTTTTCAAAGAAGTCTCCGGAATACATTTTTTATGCGTGAACTGAGGCCCATGCAGGCTTGGCAGTTCAAGAAAACTCGGCGTCGGGTGTTCGCGCCAAATCAGTACGATTGTCACGGCTATGTCGGTCGAATGCCACTAGTGCTTTCCCTGAGTTGGGTAAACCCTTTGGTCTGACGCCCAAGTTTTGCGTTTGTCTTGTGACGCCAGATTGAGTATCGTCGCCTTAAAGCAACAAAATACACCGATACACTAGGGGTCACCGGATGAAGCCTTTCCGCAATTTACAACGTAGTTTTCTTGCACTTGCACTCAGTCTTGGCCTGAGCGTTGCCGCGTACGCGGTTGAGCTCCATGTCATTACCTCGGGCGCCTTTGCGACCGCCTTTAAAGAGCTCGTGCCGCTTTACGAAAAGCAATCGACGCATACGGTTAAGATCTCTTTCGGATCGTCGATGGGGGCAGCCCCTGATTCGATCCCGACCCGCCTGAGTCGTCAAGAGACATTCGACATTTTGATATTGGCCGGACCCGCGCTAGAGGGGTTCATCAAGAAAGGTAATGTGGCCGCTGGCACACGCGTTGATTTAGCGAATTCGACGATTGGCGCCGTAGTAAAAAAAGGTGCGCCTAAGCCAGATATCAGTACTGTTGCGGCACTTAAGAATACCTTACTGCAAGCTAAGTCGATTGCGTACTCGGCGAGCGCAAGCGGTACGTATCTTTCGACTGAGCTGTTTGTGAAACTTGGTGTGGCCGAGCAGCTAAAAGACACCGCAAAAAAGATCTATAGCGAACGTGTAGGCTCAGTGGTTGCGCGTGGTGAGGCAGAGCTTGGCTTTCAACAGGTGAGTGAATTACTTTCGATTGATGGTCTAGATTATTTAGGCGAGATCCCGCTAGAGGTGCAGCAAACGATTCCGTTTTCAGCAGGGATCACCTCAACAACGCAACACATGAAAGCCGCAAAAGAGTTGATTGAGTTTTTGGCCTCGGCAACAGCGGCGCCTGTGATTCAAAAAACCGGAATGAATCCAATCATTTCTAAAATGCCGTGGTGACATTTGCCGCGATTGGCTATCGTTTACGTCCGGTCATAATGACGATTGCAGCAACGACATTGAGTATGGCGGCTAAACCGAGCGGTAACTGATAGCTACCGCTCAGATCGTGCAAAACACCAAAAAATGCTGGCCCCATTGCTGACATGATTTGTATCAGCATGGCGGCGATGCCAAACACTGCACCAAATGAGACCGCACCGAATTCACGACGCACGATCACAGGCGGCAGTGTTGTTGTGTTGCCAGCTGTCAATCCGTACGACAACACCCCAACCACCAATGCCCACGCCTGATCCGAAAAAATACAGGCGATGGCCAGACCAAAGGTGGCTTGTATCAGTACGCCACAGGCAATGACCCTGACATCTAAGCGGTCAGAAAAGCGTGCCAGTAACAGTCTGCCTCCAAATGAAAGAACGGCTGCGCTTGTCACGCACAAGGCCGTCGCTGCTTGACCAATCGCAGGTAAAAGCAACGCGACTTGATGGGTCAGAAAGCCAATTTGCACGAGCAGTGCCAAGCCAAAGGCCAGCATGATGGTGCGCAAGGCACGCGTTTGTAACGCCTCAGTGCGAGTCCAGACGCGCTCGGCAACCTTGTGCTGTGAGCGCTCAGCGTGAACGCCATCAGGTTGTAACCCCAGGTCTTGCGGACGGTGGCGCATGACAAATAAGCTAAGTGGCCAGACGGTCGTTAACACAATCAATGCAACCACGAGCATGGCCATCGCAAAGCCAAGTGAACTAATGAGTGAAAGCAGCAGGGGGACGCCAACGATGCCCCCGATACTGGCGCCTAGCATGGCCGTCGACACCGCCCGCCCCTGGTGTTTATCAAACCATGGGGCCAGCGTTGCCGTGATTGACGTAGTTGAAAGGCATGACCAGCCTAAGCCCATGCACGCAAAGGCGGCATAGACCTGCCAAAGTTTTGTGACTTGGCCCAGGCACCCTAGTCCGAGCGCCATGACTGCGGCGCCCGTGGCCATCACTGGGCGCGGGCCATACTTTGCAATGGTGCTGCCAACCAGGCTGAGCACGCTGGCGTTGACTAAAAAAGATAAGGTGAGCGCCGCAGAGATCACCCCAATTGACCACTGATGGTCGTGGCTCAACATACTGATGTAAACGCTTGGCCCGTATAGTGCAAACGACCAAGCTACAACGGCCACGATCATGCAGCCTGCCACCATCCACCAGCCATGAAATATTTTTGTTTTCACCCCTCGAGCTGGCAGGCTTGAAACGCCGGTAACGTTTCACACCGAGCTGAAAGCGCCACTAAGTTCGGAAACTGACTGGCAACAGCAATCTGCGGCAAGCCTTTGTGCAAAAAGAACCAACCAACTGCAACGGTAATGTCGGCCAGATTGGCTTGCGCGCCGCCCTTGAAGGTGCCCTTGGCTGCGAGAGCCTCAAGCATGGTCAGGCTTGCGGTGATTTGTTCGGCCAGGCCGTCTAGCACGGGTTGATGCACTTTCTCGGCTGGGCGACGGCGCGGCTCGTAGATGTATTGAATCGCTTTATCCAGGCCACTGCACATGATGGCGCAATGCTGCATGACCTGGCGACGTGCAGCACCAGTGGCTGGCAAAAGCGTTTGGCCCGGCGTCATGTCAAGGAGCGAATCGATGATCGCGGCGCTTTCCATCAGATTCTCACCGTTATCGAGCATCAAGGCGGGCACACGAGCGATCGGGTTATAGCCTTTGATCGCAGCGAGATCAGTGGCCGTTGAGAGGCCTTTATGTTCAAACGGTGTGCCAAGCGTGTGCAGAACGACGCCGACGCGACGAACAAAAGGTGATGCGTAACGGCCAACTAGTATCATTTTTTCTCCGGATATTCATGTGATGAAAGACCCCTAAATGGTGGGGTTTTGTAAAGCGCTGTACGCTAATTGTGCAGTCGATTCGTTAAAATACGGCAGCACAAGACGTTTGGTTGGTTGTTAGAAGTGTCCGAGTATCGCTCAAAATTTAGGACACACCAAGTGATTGGTGCGAGCGAGTCGATTTTTTGCATCCTGACTGCTTAGTTCTTACCGGTTAGCCTGTTAACCCGTTATTTTTACGAGGTCTGTTGTATGTACTCTGTCATGTTAAAACTTACTGCGATGTTGCTTGCGTTGACGGCGCAGGGTGTGGCAAACGCTCAGGCTCAAGCGCAGCTGCCGAGTGGCTTGCCTGAAGTCACCCTGTCTCGTGTAGATTTGGGCGACTTTAAAATTGACGCCACTGAAGTCAGTATTGGCCGGTTTGCTGAGTACGCTGCGCGTAAGGGCCTGGTCACGGCAGCTGAGCGCGAGGGTGGCGGCTTTGAATATGTGATGGGCTGGCAGCGTCGCGCCGGTTGGACGTGGCGCACCCCTTTTGGTCAACCAGCACAGCCAAGCGAACCAGCTGTGCATGTCAACTGGGCTGAAGCCCAAGGATTTTGCCAAGATGCTGGCGGGCGCTTACCTACCAAGGCGCAATGGCAACGGGCTGCTTATACCGAGCAACGGTCTAGCCCCCCCGCGCCGTTTGAAAAAGGCAAAACTTACCCCTACCCAACGGGCGATAAACCCGACGGTGCCAATGTTGAAGGTGCAGCCGATGGTTGGCCGCGCCACGCGCCAGTCGGTCAAACCCGGCAGGGCGTCAATGGTTTGTATGACATGGGCGCTAACGTTTGGGAGTGGTTGGCCGATGCGCAAGACGGTGCGCGACTGACTGCTGGCGGGTCTTGGTGGTATGGCCCGTCTCAGATGAAAGTAGAAGGGATGCAATACAAGTCAGCCGGGCTGTATGTCGTTTACGTGGGCTTTCGTTGCGTGTACTAGGCTTGTTGAACCTGGTTCACTGCGCTTGCGTATACTAGTTGTCTAAGCGTTGCAAAGGCCTGTTATGTCGTAGCAAAGGTCGGGGCAGTGCGTGATTGTTTTTTTCACTCTTTGCAGGAATTCACTGTGGCGACTCCAATTAACTCTTTGACCTCTGATTTTGCGGTAGCGCCGCAAATGACTCCCGACGACATGGCAGCAGTTGCCGCGGCTGGTTTTAAAAGTGTCATTATTAATCGGCCAGATTTTGAAGACGGCCCGAATCAGCCAACTGCGGCTGCCGTGTCAGAGGCAGCGCGTGCTGCTGGCCTGCGCGTGGCCTACCAGCCGGTTGTGAGTGGTCAAATGACTGCTGATGATGTCACCCATTTTGCTGAGTTGTTGCAAACCTTGCCGGCCCCTGTGTTGGCATACTGTCGTTCAGGCACGCGCTGCACCGTACTGTATCGGGCCGCTACCGCGAATTCTTAAGTGTAAAAACTTGATCCAGATCAAAATCGTGTCAATTGCCGCTGGAGTCAGACTGACTAACAGGCTAGGATAGGTGCTCGAACCCTTGTTACGGAGCGTGCACAATGTTTAAGAAAATCCTGATTCCTACAGATGGCTCGGCCCTGTCAGCCCAATCCGCGAATGCGGGCATTTTGTTTGCGCGATCAACCGGTGCCGAAATCGTAGCCTTATATGTGACCCAGCCTTTTGCGGCCACCATGGGCTTTGATGGGATGTCGGCGGCGTATGCTTTTACCGATGATGATTATGAAAAAGCCAATGCCGAGCAAGCGCAAAAGCACCTCAAAGCCATTGTCGATCGTGCCGATACCGCGGGGGTTAAGTCAAGCGCCCATGCGGTCTCAAATTTTAATATCGCCGACGGGATTGTTCAGGCTGCAATTGATTACCACTGCGACATGATTTTTATCGGTAGCCATGGCCGTAGTGGTTTTTCACGTTTGTTGCTTGGTAGCGTCACCACCAAGGTGCTTGCCCTGACGCATAACCCCGTGCTGGTTTACCGCGTAAAAGACGAGCCCAAAAAATAGGCTTTTCTTGAGCTATACCCCTATCTGCAATAGGGTAAATAGGCTGTTCCTAGCGAGTCGCCGCGTAGTAGCTTATGATAAGCGACACGCTGGGATCAGTTGCGGTGGCCATCGCTGCCCGTGATGCCCTAGGAGAGCGCTCATGACGATCAAAGTCGGCGATCGGGTACCCGATGCCACCCTCACAGAATTTATCGAAACCGAAACCGCTGGTTGCACATTGGGCCCTAACGCCTTTCAGGTTGCTGATCTGGTCAAAGGCAAAAAGATTTTGATGTTTGCTTTGCCTGGCGCCTTCACGCCAACTTGCTCAGCTAAACACGTACCTGGTTACGTTGATCACATCGATGCGATCAAAGCCAAGGGCGTTGACGAAGTTTGGTGCGTGGCTGTGAACGATGCGTTCGTGATGGGCGCTTGGGGCCGTGAGCAGAAAGCGACGGGTAAAGTTCGCATGATGGCCGATGGCTCTGCCGTCTGGACCAAAGCGTTAGGTCTCGAGTTGGACCTGACTGCACGCGGCATGGGCGTACGCTCAAACCGTTATGCTGCTTACATCGTTGACGGCGTGGTCAAGGTTCTTCATAACGAAGGCCCAGGCAAGTTTGAAGTCAGTGATGCGGCTTCGATGTTGAAAGCAATCTAACTTTTTGTTGCCTTAGTTGTGGCAACGACCGCATTATTTAGTGTCGACATGAACTAGGCACTGAGTGATGTAGGTTTGAGTGTGAATGATGTCCCATTACGTGGTTGCGCAAGCAACGTGTGATGGGACATTTTTTTGATCGCGAAATATCAATGCTGTGATGAACGCATAGCAATAACATTTCTCCATCTTAATGCTAGCTTAGGGTGGCGACTGACTACGAAGTGTCGCAGTGGCATTGGGCGTGACCAAATTGTGCAAACCATGTAAAAATACCGCACAAATTGGTTGTTGCCTCTCAAAGGTCCGTAGCGCTTTGCACTGATGAGACGCACCGTAACGGCTGGGTTCTCTTTGCGCACTTGTTTCAGACGCCTCTTTCGGCTCGTCACACTGTCTTTGTTGTCGGTCGTTGGGTCGGCGAACGCCGCTGCGACGTGGATGAGCTGCTCGGGCGAGAGTAGGGATACCTTACCCCCCGAATCATTTGTGATTACGGGCGTGGGAGATATGGTTTTTTCTGGCGATCACGCGCTCAATGCCCGCAGTTTGCAGGCGATGGTGTCGCATCTGACAGGGGCTGCCTTAGGCCTCAGCCAGCCAGCTTTCTTATTTGGTAATTTAGAAGGGCCGATTACAGACTTGACTGAGACGTCAAAACCCAGCATACCCGGGGTGTCTTATGTGTTTCGTTTTCCGGTTGCCACCGCTAAATTATTAAAAAGTAGTGGCTTTCACGCGGTCACGCTGGCCAATAATCACAGCTTAGATTACGGCGGCGCAGGCCTGACCGACACGCTCAATCATTTAGCCCAACAAGGCATCGTTGGCTCGGGTCATCTTCGAGGCAAGTTCGAACTCTTCACCTTAGAGGCAATAAAAATTGGCTTGGTATCGGTGGGCTTTTACTCAATGCAAAATGATATTAAAGAGCTTGATGCAATGGCTGAGTTGATAGCCTCTGCAAAGCGCGTGGCAGACGTAGTCATCGTGGCGATGCATGCCGGTGCCGAGGGCGAAGCGCATATTGAGTTGCCAGACGGGGCCGAGACATTTTTGGGTGAGGCTCGAGGCGATTCACGAGCGTTTGCACGCGTTGCGATTGCGGCAGGTGCCGATGCCATCGTGGGCTATGGCCCGCATGTGTTACGCGCCGCCGAGTGTATTGCTGGGCGACCTGTGTTTTACTCCATCGG
Source organism: Candidatus Methylopumilus sp. (assembly GCA_021738045.1). Taxonomy (GTDB): domain Bacteria; phylum Pseudomonadota; class Gammaproteobacteria; order Burkholderiales; family Burkholderiaceae_B; genus Zwartia. Next base: position 10,879 of record JAIPCU010000087.1, read on the forward strand.
AAATTTTCTTGGTATCGGCGGGTTAAGTACTCAGGGCTTAACTGGTGTTGCCGCGATCGCTCAATTGGCGTTTGATGCCGATAAAAAATTAATCGGGTCGCGCCTTGTGCCGCTTCGTTTTGACAGCAATAAGTTTCCGCAGATTGACCCTGCTGGTAGGGCGATTGCTTTGGTGCGGCATTTAAATTGGTTGGCCACGCAAAAATTTAAGGATTTTGTGCCGGCTCAACTAGCTTGGGGTGCGTTGTCTGAGACCGGTTATTGAGGGTGAGGGATCTGCTGTGACGATGATTCAGACCGAGACAATAAGGTTGCGCCCTTTGCTTGTCGTTTAGCCAGGCACGTATCGCGCGACATAAAACACGCCAGTCATCGCCATGCTGACAACTGCTGTGACCCCGGTGATCATCAGCCAGGTGTTTGAGCGAATGTTGCGATGAAGGCTGACCTCAAGATTTTTGAGATCTTCTTTTGTGGCAAGAGTACGAAGGATCGTGTCAAAGCGAGTTTCTAAAGCGGTCATTCTTGATTCCATAGTGCGTACTAGAGGGTCGAAAGCGGCTCGTATCTTATACAGGGTGCGTTCGCTTTTAAGACGGTACTGGATAAGATGATCCGTACGCAATCGTCTCGTTACAGGTCGTTACAAGACGACGTAGGTGCGTTTGCTTTTTTGTGTGCGGCTTTGATTTGCCCCTGCGTGGGGGTGAGACTGGAAGCTAGAGCATGGTGTAAAGCCATGATTTTTCGGGTATCTAAAAATAAAAAAGCGCCTCGCGAGGCGCATATTTATTTTGCTACATGGCGGAGCGGACGGGACTGGAACCCGCGACCCCCGGCGTGACA
>JAIPCU010000088.1 GCA_021738045.1 Candidatus Methylopumilus sp.
GCGAGCGAGGCGAATGAATTTTTCTGCGCTAACTTTAGCGAGTCCCGCGATTATCATGCACTTACTATTTGCCATATTGGCATTCGGTCTTGGTGCTATTCAACTTGTCAGCACCAAGGGCACACGCGCTCACAGATTGCTAGGGTATATCTGGGTCGTAGCTATGATCATTATTTGCGTGACATCCTTCAGCATTAAAGAAGTCATGCCAACTGGGATGTTTGGCGGCTTTTCTCCCATACATCTTTTGAGTATCTTTGCTTTAGTGCAGCTAGCAAGGGGTATCTATTTCGCAAAAATAAGGGATATTAAGAGGCATCGTCAATGCATGCAGTACACCTATATTGGAGGGCTCGTCATTGCTGGAGCTTTTACATTTATGCCTGGGCGTTTGCTCTTCAAAGTGATGATCGAGCCTTGGTGATAAGACTTGAAAATCTTGGACACTATGCACGAGGCGAGCCTTTTATCAACGTCGCACGCTTAAGCTAGCTCTTCACAAAGGTTAGAACTTTTCACTCTTCACGTTTTTGATCGTATCTTGCATTCGCTTCAGATTTAAACGAGGCAAAGAAAACTCAACAATCAGAAAGGCTTTACCTTCACTCTCTATTACCTTCATTTCTACTGCGCGCGCATGCTCAGGGGCATTTGCCTCGGCCCCAGCGGCTGTCTGCGCTTTCCTGAGAGTCTGCGGCGTTTCTTCAATAAAGATATAAGAAAGTTGTCCGCCTCTTAAATGAAGAGTTTCATACTCTGTAATTTTCGCCGTGAACGCTTTACGATCTGGAACTTTTTTTTCTAAGGCAATGAGATCCAACGAGTCCGTTTTGCTGCGCATCATCACTAAAGTAAAGTTCTTACTTAAGGCGCCGAAAACTTTGGCATAAATTTTTTCATCGAATTCAGACCAGAGTAATACGGTTGCGAGCTTCTTATCATTAAATCGCAAAGCCAGCGCGGGCTTTTCTTCAAGAAAGTCTATCTCATCCAAGCAGCGCGCTAATCCTCCGAAATCTTCGCTGCAATCAAAATACCCAGCAGCATCAGTAAAGTCTGAGACTGGCATATCAAAGAGGTATTCCTTGAAAAGCATAGGGGGGGTGCCACTTGCTTGCGACTGGGCACTTACGATTCCGCTATAAAAAATCAGTAATGCGAATAGGATTTTCATTTAAACGCTCCTAAGCCACCATAAAATTTCGAATGAATAATCATACAGTTATCCATCGTACAGCTACTCAATCTGAAACTGAAGACCCCCCAGCGTTTGCGCTGGGGTTTTTGCTTTTGTGTGGACTAATGACGAGACCTCGAGCGTCTAGTAACGGGACGGTGGACCTTCTGAGTGTGGAGTGTGGCTTGAAACACCAGTTCGCCAGCAGCCTTGCGCGACTGAGAGGCAGCCCAGTATCCGCACTTACGCAATTAAATCGTGATAAATTAATCTATAGAATAATTGCCGAATCGCCAAGACAAATCAATGCTGACATTGAAGGAACAGAATGAAATACCTAAAACATCTTCTGATGACGTTTTCTTTTTTATTCGTTTCTTTAAGCGCACAGGCGCAAATAGCGACGTTAGATGGCAATTGGCATAGCCCGCAGTGGAAATATGGCTATGTATTAAAAGATGGAATGGGAATAGCCACCAGCACAAATAGCCCAAATTTTCAGGTCGGACAAAACATTATCCAGTTAACTGCCGCATCTCCCAACACATTCACAGGCCAACAGGTTTACACCGATGGTAAATTTTATAAGGTGACTGCCACGTTACTGGCCGATGGTCGGTTGTCTTTTGTAGGTGAAAAAAATGTCAAATGGGTAATGGAACGAATAGGAGCGCCACCTCAGGCGAGCGCCTCTGCTGGAGTGGCAGCTCAGTCTCAAGCCAGTCCCGAGATCGACACGAATTTCACGCTTGTCAATAGTAGTGCTGAGCCGATTTATGAGTTTTTTATTTCGTCGATTAAATCGACGGGCTGGGGCAAAGATATTTTGGGTGAGTCTGTTTTGATGCCCGGCTTTGAACAACCCTTCACCGCTGGAAGTTCTAGCGGCTGTCTGTTTGACCTACAAGTGGTCTACGGAAACAAGGGGGTCGAAGAGAGGCGTAATTTAAACCTTTGCGAATTAGAACGCATCGTCTTTGATGGACGCGGATCGACTGCACCGGCTGCACAACCTGCACCCTCAGCGCCGAGTAAGCCCAACACAAACAACGCAGCTCAAGGTTTGACCGGGCCACAAAAAAACGCAGTCAGGGCCGCGCAGTCATATTTGAACATTAGCGCATTCTCACGTGATGGGCTGATTGAACAGCTTTCTTCACAAGCTGGAAACGGCTTTAACGTCAATGACGCGACCAAAGCGGTTGACAGCCTAAACGTTGACTGGAATCAAGAGGCCGTGAAATCTGCAAAACAATACCTGCAGATGATGGGGTTTTCATGCAAGGGTCTAGTTCAACAACTTTCGTCTCGCGCAGGTGGGAAATTTACTGAGCAGCAAGCGACCTTCGGCGCGCAGCGCGCAGGGGCTTGCTAACTGACCTTGTGGGGTTGCGGCTAAAAACTTGGACTCGTTTACACCACGAGTCCGAGACTTTGTCAGTATTTTGAGGGACTAAGTGATCCAAGGGATATGGAACTGACGGTCGTTCATTGCAAGCAATGACGCTTTAGTACTACTATCAAAAATTAGAAAATTAAAAAACTAATGAATGGAGTAGGCAATGTATCCAACTGCCCTGAGCGGCGTACGTGTATTGGATTTATCGCGGATCCTTGCAGGCCCCTCAGCAGCACAGCTTCTCGGTGACCTTGGTGCCGATGTTGTTAAAGTTGAAAAGCCTGGCGAAGGTGATGACACTCGCAAGTGGGGTCCTCCGTTCGTTGAGGATGCTAACGGCCAGCCCACGTCTGAAAGCGCTTATTACTTGTGTGCCAACAGAAACAAACGATCAATCGAAATTGATATTGCAAGCGTAGAGGGCCAAAATCTCATCATGCGCTTGCTTGAAAATACCGATATCTTAGTTGAAAACTACAAAGTAGGTGGACTGAGTAGCTATGGTCTGGCCTATGATCAAATCAAAGAACGGTTTCCCCGATTGGTGTATTGCTCAATCACGGGATTTGGACAGACCGGTCCTTACGCCACGCGCGCTGGTTACGACTTCCTGATTCAAGGCATGGGTGGGATCATGAGCTTAACTGGCGAACCGGAAGGTCAACCTGTAAAGGTGGGTGTAGGGATCGCTGACGTCATGACAGGCATGTATGCAACTGTTGGCATCCTGGCAGCCTTGCGTCACCGGGATCAAACAGGAAAAGGACAACAAATTGATGTCTCGCTGCTCGATACACAAGTGTCATGGCTCATAAATGCCGGTACAAGTTATCTCAATTCCAAAGAAAATCCAGTCAGACTTGGCAACGGACACCCAAATATCGTTCCTTATCAGGTCTTTCCGACCGCCGATGACCCGATCATTATCGCTGCGGGCAATGACAGCCAATTTAGGAAACTCTGTCACATCGCCAATATTGCTACCGTTGCCGAAGACCCTCAATACGCGACTAACGTTTCTCGAGTCATGAATCGACAGGCCGTAGTAGATATCGTTACTGCTGCCCTGCAAAAAAAATCACGCGCGTACTGGCTTGCTGCCTGCGAAAAAGTAGGTGTTCCATGCGGACCCGTCAATAACCTCGAGCAAGTTTTTAATGACCCGCACCTTCAACACCGTGGCGCCGAAGTACGGATGCCCCACCCTCTTGCAGGTTCGGGGGAAGTGAGCCTGATCGCCAACCCCTTAAAACTCTCTGAAACACCAGTACAGTACAAGCATGCACCACCTATTCGCAACCAGCACGAACAAGAGATTTTGCGTGACTGGCTCGGACAACCTTGAACCCATAGACAAACAATAAAAATGACTATTTTGACGCACGAACAACTCGTAATTCAGGCTCAAGCACGTGAGTTAGCAGAAACTGTTTTCAAAGCAACAGCTGCTCAGACCGATGCTACGGAGGCTTACCCTTGGGACAATATCGCCAAGCTCAATGCAGCAGGTTTTATGGGAATGACCGTACCAAAGGCATACGGCGGTCGCGGCCTTGGCTACCTTGAAACGACGCTCGTGATCGAAGAAATGGCCAAAGCCTGTGCCACCATGGGTCGAATCACGGTTGAAGCCAACATGGGCGCAATTGGCGCCATCATGGCCTACGGTACCGAAGAACAAAAGAAGATTGCCGCTGAGTGCGTATTATCTGGCGATAAACCGGCGATCTGTATTTCTGAACCCAATGCGGGGAGTGCCGCGAGTGAAATGACCACACGCGCCGATAAAAAGGGCGATCGATACATTATCAACGGTCAAAAATACTGGATTACTGGTGGCGGTGTATCGCGATTGCATCTGATTTTTGCGCGCGTGTTTGAAGATGGTGCTGAACAAGGGATTGGTGGCTTTATCGTTGTACGTGATGGCAACGAACCCAAAGAGCTCGTGATCGCTAAACGTACACCCGCAATGGGTGTGCGCGGCATACCTGAAACTTACGTAGACTTTATCAACCTAGAAGTACCTGAATCGATGGCATTAAAGCCGCTCGGTGATTTACGTAAAGGCTTTGCTGCGCTTATGAACGCATATAACGCACAACGAGTGGGTGCGGGAACGGTGGCGCTTGGTATCGCTGTTGGTGCTTTCGAAGAAGCTGTTCAATACAGCAAAGCGCGCAAACAATTTGGCCGATCGATTGCTGAGTTTCAAGGCTTACAGTGGATGATCGCGGACATGTCTATCGCACTTGATGCCGCGCGGCTCATGCTTCATCGCGCAGCCAATGTGCCGGTAGGTAGCTTCCCGGATTTAAAACTAGCCGCCCAAGCCAAGATCATTGCCGCGGAAACCGCCATTAAAGTCACCAATGATTCACTGCAACTCTTTGGATCTAGTGGTTACTCACGTGAATTTGCTGCTGAACGCCACGTGCGAGATGCTCGAATGTTTACGATTGCTGGGGGTACAGCTCAAATACTTCGGACACAAGTTGCAAGTGCTGTCTTAGGTGCAAAACTTCCACAAACGCGCGAGGGCTATGTGAAACACCCCATAGGGAAATAAGAAAGAGCAAATCTTTGGTGTTGGAGATTAATTTTGACTGACAAAAGTTGGAAAACTGCCTATCGATCGTTTTATTACGAACATGCACCGATCCCGCAAGATCTGGATTTGGATCCTGCCGAGACAGCGCTACTTGTGATTGATGTGCAGAATGCCTATCTAGTCGAAGCGTCTGATCCCCTAGAACGTGAGCGCTGGGCACCTTTTATGCAGCGTATGCATGGGCTAGTCATCCCCAATATTCAGCGTCTAATCAAGCACTGTCGCGATAAATCCATGAATGTCATGTTTGCGCGTATCGCTTGCCAAACACCAGACGGCCGTGATCGTTCTCTGTCGCAACGCAAACCGGGTTTTAACAACTTGCTGTTGCCGAAGGGGGAGCATGCTAGTCAGATTATCGACGAGCTCGCGCCAAGGCCAGAAGAAATCGTAGTGCTAAAAACTACCGACAGTGCTCTGACTGGTACGAACCTGCGGCTAATACTCAACAATGTCGGAATTCGCCATGTGATTTGTGTTGGCATTTTTACAGATCAATGTGTATCGAGTACGGTCCGGAGTTTGGCCGATGAAAACTTTGATGTACTAGTCTGCCATGATGCGTGTGCAGCCGCTACAGATACGTTGCATGAAAACGAACTAAAGACGATCAACTGGATTTACTGTCAGGTGGCTAGCACAGAGGAAACACTTGGTTTTATTGGGTGAACAGCATTGGTTGGCAGCCTGCTGAGCCCATTAGCATCTGCGACTGCTCAGATCGTAAGTACTTTTCAGGCTTAGATGACTTCAAGCATAAGTTGCCTTGTGATCCGACGTTGCCTAAACCGGAGCCTGACACATTCCGTACAATGCCCCACACAGGAGACCAATATGAATATTCAAAAAATAATCACCCGCACCGTACTTGCAATGTTGCCTCTTTGGGCCGCTCAGCAAGCCTCCGCCAGCCCAGACTATCCCAACAAACCTATTCGTATCGTCGTGGCCTATGCGCCGGGCGGGCCCACCGACATCGTGGCGCGATTTTTTGCCCAAGAACTTGGCACTAAGCTTAATCAACCTGTTTTGGTCGAAAACCGCGCAGGTGCTGGCACACTCATTGGCACAGAGTCAGTCATTAAGGCGCCGCCGGACGGCTACACCCTGTTTTGGGGAACGCCCGCCACTGTGATCACACCGCTATTGCATAAAAACCCGACCTATGACGTTCTGAAAGACCTTCAACCCGTCTCGTTAGCGACTACCCAATCCATGGGCGTCTTAGTTTCCGCCAGTATTGGGATCAATAGTGTGAGTGATCTGGTCAAGTATGCAAAAGCCAACCCAGGTAAGGTGAATTTTGCGTCTTCAGGAAACGGCTCGGCTCAGCATTTAGCCGCAGAAGCGCTAAACGATGCCGCCAAGATCAACATGCTCCACATCCCCTATAAAGGTGCCGGTGTCGCACTCAATGATCTCGTTGCGGGACGCGTCGATGTCATGATCACCTCCTTAGTCGGTAATATGATGGAGCAGGTCAAAGAGGGTCGAATCAAACTCATCGCGACCACGGGACCCGAGCGTAGTGGTACCTTGAACAATATTCCTACCGTTGCAGAAGGTGGCGTACCGAATTTTGGTATTCGCACTTGGACGGCGGTGTTTGCGCCGGTCAACACGCCGCCCGACGTAGTCGCCAAACTCAATCGCGCCGTGGCTGAGATACAAAAAGATGGCAACATTCAAAAGAAGATTGAAAGTCTGGCGATGGACGTCTCTGTGGGTTCCCCACAAGAGCTCAGCACCATGCTCGCCAAGGAAAGTGACTTTTATTCTGTCATTCTCAAACGGACGAACACCAAACTCGACTAAGAATGCTGGTCTGAATTGGTGAAAAGATTCTTCCTTCAGTTGGCTCAATAGCTCGGTCGGTTGAGCTGAGGCTTGGAAATCCCCAGGCCTCGTTTGATTCCGCCCTGAGCCACCATCTGTAACTGAAAAATACCTGCGATTAAGCAACATCTGCAGACGCGTGAACACTTGTCCGACGGGCCTCCAGCGCATGCAACTCCTGCCCAAGATATCGGGCAATCGCACGCATACCGTACAGTCCAGCTGCAGCTTCAGCGTCGCTGTTGTAGTTGGTATTCGTATTGACATCGTAGGTGTAGATCTCACCTGCCTCATCAACAATAAATTCAATACCCGAAATCCCTATCCCGTTTTCGGCGATGAAGCGCTGATAACGCTGGATGATGGGATTGTCAAAACCTTCGATGATCGAATCGGGCTTTGTCGATTCCGCCCCGGACTACCATCTGAAACTGAAAAAACCCTACGCTCGCGCCTTTGTTTTTTCTTTGATGGGCTTGTCAATGAATTCACTATAATTTTTCTATTCATTTCACTATTAAATTAAGGGGGGATAGTTAATGCCAAACCGGTTGCATATCAGACCCGCCAACAAATTAGATTATGAAGCCTGGATACCTCTTTGGGATGGCTACAACGCTTTCTATGGACGGCAAGGTGAAACGGCTCTCGCCTTGAACATCACCCAAACAACATGGATGCGTTTTTTGAATGACAACGAACCAGTACATGCTTTTGTCGCTGAGCAAAATGGTCAGTTGGTCGGACTCGTACATTTCATTTTTCATCGTAGTACGACGAGGCTGAATGACGTCTGTTACCTACAAGATCTTTTCGTCAATCAGGCTATTCGCGGCACGGGTGTTGGCCGCCAATTAATTCAGGCAGTTTATGACGCCGCAGAAAGCGCAGGATCCACCCGCGTTTATTGGCAGACACAAGATTCCAATACCGCAGGCCGAGCACTCTATGACAAGGTTGCTAAACATCTGGGATTCATTGTGTATTCTCACGAAATCTAAATGTAGTTGTACTTGGATTTAATATCCTTGGCCATGAGCCTCGGGCGAAACACCTCTTAAAATATGAAGAATTTCAAGTCTCTATCATTCGCCGAAGAATCAAATGAAAAAACTCGCTGCCGCAGCCATCATCACACCCCTCGCGACATCGCTACCAAGTTCTACAACTACAGCCAATCCAAAAGACGAAGCGCTTCAGGTTTTAGCTAAATGGGTTCAAGCCTTTAATTCTTCAGACATTGACGGCATAGTGAGTCTTTATGCCCCAGATGCGCTGTTCATCGGAACTGGCAGCACAGAAGTTGGAACAAATCCTGAATATTTTCGACAATATTTTCAAAGTCTCAAAAGAGATATGCCAAGAGGCGCGAAGTTAGAGAGTTATGCCGCTCTTGAACTTTCGAGTACGGTGGTACTAATTAGTGGGATGGACTCGGTGAGCGGCACGAAAGATGGAGTCATCTTTCAGCGCCCAGGTAGAACGTCATTCGTATTCGCTAAGCGTGGAGACGTCTGGCAGATCGTTCAATTCCATCGGTCAGCAATGCCTCTGTAAGATCAGGCATCCCCACACTTAAGGCGACTCAGTTCAACGTCCACCCTCATTCGATTAATTTTTGATAATACGTCTGAGTACGACGCTCTATTCAAGCCCTCAAACTTATGAAAAATCTCATTATTCGAACGATTAGTATTCTGCTTCTCAGTCTCAGCGCCGCGCATGCGTCAGATCCTTTACCCTCTTGGCGTAATGGGCTGGCCAAGCAATCAATCCTCAGTTTTATCAACAAGACCACTCAAACTGGCTCACCCGATTTTGTTCCGCTTGAGGATAGGATCGCCGTGTTTGATAATGACGGCACGCTTTGGAGCGAGCAGCCAAACTATGTTCAATTAGTGTTTGCGATTGATCGAGTGAAGGAGTTGGCGCCTAAGCACCCTGAATGGCGCGTCACCCAGCCTTTTCAGGCCGTGCTAGAGGGCGATCTTCAGACACTACGGCAGCAAGGCGAACACGGACTGCTTAAATTAATCACTGCAACTCACGCCGGGATGAGTACAACTGACTACTCAAAGATCGTATCCGACTGGTTGTCTAAAGCGGTACATCCAACACATAAGCGACCCTACACAGATCTAGTGTATTTACCTATGCTTGAAGTACTGAGCTATTTTAAGAAGCATGGATTCAAAAACTATATTGTTTCAGGTGGTGGCGTTGAATTCATGCGCCCGTGGACTGAACGCATATATGGCATCCCGCCTGAGCAAGTGATTGGGAGCTCAATCAAAACGAAACTCGTATCGCGCAATGGAATCCCTGAGTTAATACGACTACCCGAAATAAATTTTATCGACGATAAGGCAGACAAGCCTGTCGCCATTCACCAGTTCATCGGCCGTCGTCCAATCGCTGCGTTTGGTAACTCTGACGGAGATCTAGAAATGCTTCAGTGGGTGACTACTGGCTCGGGCGCACGGCTTGGTGTCATCATTCATCACACAGACAATGAACGCGAAGTTGCATACGATCGCAAGTCACCGGTTGGTCGTCTCGATAAGGCGTTAGACGAGGCAGCTATACAGAACTGGCTAGTCGTCAGTATGAAGTCCGACTGGGCAAAGATTTTTAAGCAATAATCACTTATATCTTGAGCCCACAAAGTTAAAGATCTCGACGAATGACCTGATTGTTTCGTCATGATCTCAGCTTGGAGCAGTCGCTTTGGGGCGATGCCAAGACCTTGTGCAATAGAATAGTTGCAAACACTATCGCCACACCCAGCTCTCACCGTGCTTAAGCACGAAGAAGTTCAAGGGCGAAGATGACTCGTTCTTGGCAATCTCTAAATCCTTCGGTGGCTGGTCTAACGGCTCATCGCTCATGCCGTCAAAGGTTCCCCAGTGGATACCAATGGCCGCTTTAGCGTTGACCTCTCTCATGACCTGAAGAGCTTCCTGGGGATTGAGATGGGAGTCCTTCATAAACCAACGAGGTTCATATGCACCAATTGCAATGGCCGCCAAATCAAAGCCACCCATGCGCTCACCAATAGCTTTGGTGTCTGGCGAGTAAGCCAAGTCGCCAGAAAACCAGAAGCGCAAATCTGGATGCATGAAGGCCCAACTCCCCCAAAGTGTTTCGTAGCGATCGCCAAGTGATCGGGCACTCCAGTGCTGCACCGCCAGAAAATGCAGCTCAAGGTTTTTTGTTTTACCTTTGATGCTTACGTGTTGATCCCAATCCAACGCAAAGACGTTTTGCGCAGGGCCTTGCAACACTGCGCCTTTAATTTCTTTCTTGAGCCAATACTGGATGCCAAGCGGTACAAAGAAACGGATGCCTGAATGACGATCCATAAGAGCCTGAACGGTTTCTTGATCTAAATGATCCCAGTGGTTGTGTGAGATTACGACAGCGTCGATTCTTGGAAGTTGGTCAAACGGAATGCCAGGTGCCTGGTGACGCTTGGGTCCTGCAAAGCTAAAGGGCGAAGCGCGTTGCCCCCAGTGCGGATCAGTCAACAAGTTCAGGCCGTCGATTTGAAGCAGCAGGGTTGATTGCCCAACCCAAGTCAATCGGGGCTGGGGGCTGTCGCTCTTGATCAACTCAAGGTCTGGCTTTACCCCAATGATGGGGGTAGCAGGCGGCTTGGGCAAACCATCTCGCAGGCGCTCCCATTGCCAACGCCACAGGCCTGGTTTGTCGGAGCGCTCTATGTAACGGTTGACGAACCCGTCGGGGCGATGGTGCGGTTTGCTGGCGTCGTAGTCGGGGTTGGAACGAGGCGCCATGCCGACCCAGGCTGCTAGCAAAGCACAGGCCAATGCAGTGATTGCAACAAATAAGAAGGCTTTACGAAATTTCAACATGAATTAGTTTTAATGATACTGAAAAGCCCCAGCGTTCGCGCTTGAGTTTTGACTTTTTCAGTGTTGCGTTAGACTAGCAAAAAATCAACTTCCCTACCACCTGTGAAAAAATCACATTCCGCTTACGTCATTGAGCTAATGAAATGAAGCGCTGCCCTTGGTGTGAAGGGTTTGACCTTTATCGCGAGTATCACGATACCGAATGGGGCGTACCCGTTCGGGATAGTCGAGCCTTATTTGAAATGCTGATACTAGAGGGGGCTCAAGCGGGGCTGTCTTGGTCGACTGTCTTAAAAAAACGTGAAAATTACCGCCAAGCATTTGAGCAATTTAACCCTGAGAAAATTGCAACCTACGATGATAAGAAAGTACTAGAACTTTTAAATAACCCAGGGATTGTTCGGAATAGATTAAAAATTGCCTCGACCATCACAAACGCGAAGTCTTACTTGAAACTTCAAAATGATGGCCATGAATTTAGTCAGTTTGTCTGGCAATTTGTGAATCACAAAACCATTTTAAATAGACGCGTCTCAATCACTGAAATCCCAGCAACGACCGCTGAATCCGACGCGATGAGCAAAGCTTTACTGAAAGCGGGATTTAAATTTGTAGGTTCAACTATTTGTTATGCATTTATGCAAGCAACAGGGATGGTGAATGACCATTTGGTAGACTGCCATCGCTACCCGAGTACATGAGGTATTTTGATGACATTTCAATACAAGTATGTAGGCTCACCCCTCGGTCAGATCCTCATCGCAGCCAGTGATGAAGGGATCAAAGGCCTCTGGTTTGAAAATCAACGACATCATCCTGACATCAC
>JAIPCU010000089.1 GCA_021738045.1 Candidatus Methylopumilus sp.
CTCGACACCAATAAGGTCAGCGTCCACAAGGCGTATTCGCGAGCCTCTTGGCCATACAGAATAAACAGCGGGGATACGCCCATCAACAACATCGCTGTTAATGCCGCGCGGCGACTTGCTGCTAACTCACGCACAAACCAATACATCGCCAGCAGCCCTAGCCCACTGAACAGCACCGAGAGCGTACGTAAGGCGTAAACCGAATCACCCAAAAAATCGACCCACACTTTAGCCAAGACATAATAAAGCGGCGGATGCTGTGGATCATGCTGCGCCAAATCCGCGATCAACGCTAGCACCGAGGTGCCCTGCTGCACTTGCTGATATTGCAGCACTTGACCCGCCGTCAGCACCTGAGCGTGATACAGGCCTTGCATCTGCGCCGCCATGGTGGCACCGGCGGCTAGCACTCGGGTCGCGACTTCGTCATGCCAGACGATTTTTTGTTCGAGACCATAGAGGCGTAATGCGACGCCTAGCAAAACGAGGCCCGCAATAAGGGCTAAGACGACCCTTTTATTAGGGTTCACATGAATAGACAAAGCTGCACCAAACGCTCAAAATCGCAGAGTATCAGAACTACAAAAAACACGGGACAAGCCCATGAAAATCACCTTTTTTGCCAAGATGCTAGTTAGCGTGGGCGCCCTTGTGCTTGCGCCCCTTCTCGCCGTTGCTCAATCCACCGCCCCTGCCGGGCTGTCAAACGCCGTCGTAGCTTCAAGCCCGGCCGCCCCTGCCTGGCCGACCAAACCCATCCGTATCGTCGTGCCGTTTGGCGCGGGGTCATTTACAGACATTGCCGCGCGCACCGTCGGGGCTGAGCTATCCGCCAAGCTCGGGCAGCCCATCATCGTTGAAACCAAGGGTGGGGCAGGCAGCACGCTGGGCACCGACTTAGTCGCCAAGGCCGCACCCGACGGCTATACCTTTTTAGTCACAGACAATTCGTTCGCCGTCTCGGCGGCGTTGTACGAAAAACTGCCTTATTCGCCTAAAGACATCATGCAAGTGTCTTTGTTAGCCGATGCCCCCGCGGTACTCGTGGGCCGCCCTGGCTTACCCGTCAAGACACTCAAAGAGGTGGTCGAATTGGCTCGCAGTCAGCCCGGCAAACTCACTTTTGGTTCTGGTGGGCAAGGGTCTTCAGCTCAGTTGGCGATGGAGGCCTTTTTATTACAAAACAAACTTGAGTTAATTCACATCCCCTTTAAGGGCATTGCCCCAGCCTTGATGGAAGTGGCCGCAGATCGCGTCGATATCGCCATCAGCAGCGTCGGCACGGCGAGCGCCTACCTCAAAGACAATCGCCTGCTCGGCTTAGCCGTGAGCAGCGAAAAGCGTCATCCAAACATGCCCAACGTACCGACCTTTACCGAGGCCGGTTTTTCAAGCTACAAGATGATGTATTGGTTTGGCATGATGGCACCAGCCGGCACCCCACCGGCAATCATTGACCGCATGCAAAAAGAGATCGTCAAAGCCGTAGCCACCCCAAAAGTTGTTGAGGTGTTTGCTGCGACTGGTGTAAGAGCCATCTCAACCTCGCCTGCAACGTTTACCAAGATGGTACAAAGCGAGACGACCCTGTGGTCTGAAGTGATTACGCGCGCGAAGATCAAGCAAGAATAAGGTGATGTCGCAGCAGCTGAGGTACCAGCGGCCCTACGAGAGCTGAGCGGTGCAATGAAGACGTAGGATCTGCCCGATCCTTTACACTTACAACTGTTAGCACAAATATAAATATACCTAGATCTATCAACGATTTTAGGTATTAGGCTCTAGCTGAGTCTTTACCTCTTTGCGACCCGCCGGAGCCCCTCTCGTGTCTTTTGATTTAAACGAAAAAGTTGCCTTTACTGCCCCTGCTAACGCCTGCGACGCACACTTTCATGTATTCGGCCCGGCAGACAAATACCCGTACGGCTCTGATCAACTGCGCTACGCGCCACCACTCGCACCTCTGTCTGAATATCTACAGTTAGCCAAACACCTTGGCCTCACACGTTATGTGTTCGTGCAACCAAGCGCCTATGGCCGCGACAACAGTTGCATGCTCGACGCGATGCGCGAAGTTGGCATTACACAATCACGCGGCATTGTTGATATTGATGAAGATGCGCCAGATTCATTACTGGCCGAAATGGACAAGCTAGGCGTACGCGGCGTACGTATCAACTACAGCCCAATTCATCCCTACGAGCCCGGCTTATCCAAAAAAATGCAGCCACGCATCGAGCGCATCGCCGCACGCTGCAAAGAGCTTGGCTGGCATCTTGATTTCTTGCTGCCCGGTTGGCTCACTACCGAAATGATCCCGTTGATGAAGACACTGCCCGTGCCGTTTTCAATGGCACACATGGGCATGAACCTTGCCAAAGACGGCCCCGACGCGCCCGGCTTTAAAGCCTTGCTCGAGCTGATGAACTACGGCGATCGCAAAGCCTACGTCAAGTTCACCGGTACCTATCGCATGTCTAAAGTGCCTCACTTTACTGATGCCGACGCGCTCGCCCAAGCACTGATCAAAACCGCGCCTGATCGCATCATCTGGGGTAGCGATTATCCACATCTATCGTTTGGCGAAAACAGCTCGATTGAGTTGTTTAATCTGTTGGCGCGCTGGACGAGTGATGAGAGCGTGCGTAAGTTGATTCTTGCTGACAATCCGGCAAGGTTGTTTGGGTATTGATCAGACTTTCAGCGAAACTACATTTGCTTAGTTAACGAAGCGAGGCGCTCTTCAATCGTCTTAAAAAGAGGCCTATGCTTCACGAGCGGTGCGAAGCATTGCGTGCACAATTCTTGCGCCGCCTGCAAGGCGGCACGTTGTTGGTCGGTAAGGCCTGAGTCGCGATCCACCCGCTCAAGTAACTCTTCAAACAAACATCCAAACGCACGAACTTCTATCTGCTCAAGCGCCTGGGCAACGACTAGGTCGCTTTGATCGTAAAAAGCCGCCGCACCAAAATCACCTAACACCGCGTGGCCATCAGCACCGATTAGGGTGTTGTGCGCATACAGATCACCATGCGTGAGCCCACGCCCATGCAACTGGCGTGCCAAGCTCGCCACCCCATGCGCCACGCGCAACGCGTCTGGCAAATTGAAACGCAGATCAGCCGCGTATACATCACGGGTACACGATTGCAAGCTTGGTGGGGCTGCTAAGTTTCGATAGCTGGGATCGACCAGTTGCATCACTAAGGCTTCAGTTCCCTCTGGATGATTCGTCACCTTACCAAGTAAGTTAATGAGATAGGAATGAGATCCCGCGCTGACATAGGCAGCGATCTCGCTATGCGGCAAGCCATCGCTTGTCAGCGCACCTTTAAAGACCTTGACCGCAACTTCTTTCGATCCACCGTCAAGCGCAGCCTGATAAATTACGCCCGAGGCGCCTTCACCAAGCTTTTGTTTAAGCTGAAGGCTACCCCAGGGGATTTGAGCCAAGTCAACGCGATCAATTGCGCTAGCTTGATTTTGCTCAGTACCAATTTTTGTGTTGGTGACCGTATCAGTAGCGGCGCTCAAGAGAACCTCTTGCGACTGCGCTTGCACCAGAGCTCGACCCTCAGCCGCGGCACAAACCGGGTTGCCCGAATACCCCAACCAAGACAGCCTTGGCATGCTCAACAACCACTCAGGCAACGCTTCAAAGCGATTCGCGCCAATCCGTAACAACTCAAGCTTGGTGCAGTTCGCCATCTCAGCGGGCAAGCTACTTAAAAGATTGCCAGACAACGCCACCTTTTGCAGTTCAGGGCACGCACCAATTTCAGGCGGTAGCGAAGCAAGCTGATTGCCAGTCAAGATCAACCAGCGCAACTTAGGGGGCAATGCCGCAGCCTTGATGCTAGTGATCTGATTTGACCGAAACCCAACCATGCTCAAGCTTTGGCATTGCCCCAAGACCAATGGCAATTCAGTAAACCGATTACCCGCACAAAACAGCACCTGCAAGCTACGCAGCTGGGCAAAATCCTCAGGCAAGCTTGTTAAAGCGTTACCTGACAAGTCCAAATATTCAAGCGTATCGGCCAAGGCAAAGATTTCGCGCGGAAACTCAGTCAAGCCTTCTGACAAAGCCAAACGAGTCGCACCGGCCAGTTCACCCCGGCGAAGTTGTTCAAGAGTATCCATGACGTCAGGTTAACAAATTCCTCGATAAATTCATCCACATCTGTTTTTCGTATTTTTCATATTTTTCGTATTATTAGTTATAATTAAAACTTAGATTCATAATGGGGCATCAAAAAATGGCTTCGCTAACAATTCGCACAAAACAATCTTCAACACCCTGTGATCCATTCTCACGGGTTGCCAACGCAATTGGCGGTCTGATACTAGCCGAAGCTCGCACAAAGCAGTCACCCGTAGCGATTGCACGCAAGGTCACTCATGCCATGCACGCATTCTTCGACGCGAAAGATGCTCAAGGGCGCAAGGCACGCGTACTACTTATGCGCCACTTAATAGAGATAGAGGCTCAAGAGGCGAAGCTCGTAGCAGACACCGAACCCTCGGCGAACGACTTCATCAGCACCACTGAGGCCGCCAAACTTCTTGGCTTCAGTCGCCCCTACGTTTCGATGCTAATTGACCAAGGGCAAATCGCTGGTGCAATCCTATCGACCGGGGGCCATCGTCGTGTTCCAAGGGCTGCCATCCTAGCTTTGCAGCAAAAACAAGCACACGATCAAGCGGCTCCTTCTATGCAGCAAGATGGGCAGGAGTCAGGCGCGTACGACACACCTGAAGCAACTGTCGTGCGACGTATAAAAGCACTAGCCAAAAAGAAACGATGACGAAACATCCTTTTTCACCAAACGGGTACACCCACGTCGTTCTCGACACATGCGTCTTACTTCCTTCGCGACTTTCAGACGTATTGTTCGACCTTATGAGCGAAAAACTTTATTTTTGCATTGGACAAAGGACGTTGAACAAGAATTTTTACGCAACTGGCCTTCTGTGCATACCGCCCGCCCCTTAGCAGGCGCCAAACGCCTCGCTTCGTTTCAGCGTGCTACGCGAAACGGCCACATAATTGCCGGACACCACAAAACCACGTACACCTCTAGGGTTCCCGCCCGAGTGCATCAGAACGACAAGCATCTTATTGCTGCCGCCTTGATGATGCTAGATTCATGTCGCGCAGAGAAAAGTCCCTGCCATCACAAGGTGTTTGTCGTATCTGACAATACTAAACATCTCGCAGTGAAAGAGACGGCTCAACTCGGGGTGAACGTCTACACAGCTGGCCACTTTCTAAATCAACTTTTCAACCTTGAACCGAATAGATGTTTGCGGGCGATTGAACGTTCGCGATCGGATCTCAAAAGCCCCCCATACACAAAACAGCAATTTATAGCTGCTTTACGCATACACAAAGCCGATGCCCTTGCCAATGGAATACTGCTGAACTAGTCAGGGTAAACTTTAAGTCACGATCGTTCACCCCATCAACACACCCAACACACTTTTATGATCCTCGTCACTGGTTGCGCCGGCTTTATCGGAAGTAATTTTGTTCATAACTGGCTTGCCAGCCATGACGAGCCTATTTTGAATTTAGATAAGCTCACTTATGCGGGCAACTTGGCGAATCTTTCTGCACTCGCGCAAGATAAGCGCCATATTTTTGTACAGGGCGATATTGGCGATATAGAACTAGTGAGCAAACTACTGGCCGAGTACCAACCACGCGCAGTCTTAAATTTTGCAGCCGAGTCACACGTAGATCGTTCGATTCTTGGGCCGGGCGAGTTTATCCAAACCAACGTCGTTGGCACGTTTAACCTGCTTGAAGCCGTTCGCGCCTACTGGTCTGAGTTAGACGAAGTCAAAAAACAAAACTTCAGATTTTTGCATGTCTCGACGGATGAAGTCTACGGCACACTCGCGCCGCAAGACCCGCCTTTTGCTGAAACGAATCCGTTTGAACCTAACAGCCCCTACGCCGCCAGCAAGGCGTCGTCTGATCACCTTGTGCGCGCCTGGCACCACACGTATGGCCTACCGGTGCTCACCACCAATTGCAGCAACAACTACGGGCCGTTTCATTTTCCTGAAAAACTGATCCCGCTAGTGATATTAAATGCGCTCGATGGCAAACCCTTGCCCATCTATGGCGATGGCCAACAAGTACGCGACTGGTTATACGTACAAGACCACTGTCGCGCCATCGCACGCGTGCTTGAAGCGGGCCGACCTGGCGAAACCTACAACATCGGCGGCGCCAACGAAAAAGCCAACATCGATGTTGTCAAAACGATTTGCGCCCGCTTAGATACGCTACGCCCACGCGCAGATGGCAAAGGCTATGCCGAGCAAATCACCTACGTCAAAGACCGCCCCGGCCACGACCGCCGCTACGCCATCGACGCCACAAAAATCGCACGCGAACTCAATTGGATGCCGCAAGAGACCTTTGAATCAGGCATTGAAAAGACCGTGCAGTGGTATTTGGATAACACCGAGTGGGTGCGGGGCGTGAAGAGTGGCGAGTATCGTAAGTGGCTTGGGAAACAGTACGGGTGATCGTTTGGTCAAAATCGAGAAGGTTCTATCCGTAACATCCAGTTACAAATTGACCATAGTCCAGAAACACCCGTAACACCTAGAGGGCGCTCGAAACACTAAAATTGCGCCTCAGCCGCAAGACGAGCTCGTAATTGGCGATTCGCAGAGGTGTAATATGTACCAACAGTTCTATCCTAAAGCGCAATCGCCGGAGCACCTCATGGTTTATCGCGTTGGCTTGCCCCTTTGGCGCTTATTTGCCAACTTAGGCTGCACAGTCAGTGTGCGCGTGAATTTTGTATGGGATCCCGAGGCGATGGTGTTTGTGGCTGATAGCCCTGATTTGCGCGGCTTAATCGCTGAGGCACCTGATCTTGATACGTTGCGAGCCGAGGTTCAATCTTCGATCGATGAACTACTGCAGTTACAGTTAAAAAAGCCAAAAACTCAGGCCATTCCAATCTATCGCGACCTGGGCTTAGCGACTGCGTGATTGGGTATTACAAACAAATCACCCAGCACCTAAAAAATGCTGGGTTTTATTTTTTGCGCGATGGCAAAGGGTCCCACGAGCTTTGGAGTAAGGGCTCAGTGACTGTGACGGTTCCATACAACTGCAAATCGAAACACACTGGAAACGCAATCCTAAAACAAGCAGGCATTGCGTTCAAACTCTAAACTACTGTTTTGATCTGTCGCGAACAAAACATGCCTCACCCCCCCCACCATTTAGTCGCCATCTCATCCCACGGCTTTGGGCACTTGTCGCAAGTTGCCCCAGTCGTGAACCGGCTACATGAGTTGATCCCGCAATTAAAAATCACAATTCGCGCTGCCCTACCTGAAGCGCAACTTCGCAGCCGCCTTCATCATTTCGACACCTTGCAACACGCAACTGATGATTTTGGGATGGTGATGAATCATGCGTTTAGCGTCGACACGCAGGCAAGCTTGGCTCGTTATCAAAGTTTGCATCAAGACTGGGATCACAAGGTGAAGGTGCTTGCACAGCAACTGATTGACGCTGAGGTCGACGTTGTCTTGGCCGATGTACCTTATCTGCCACTAGCTGCAGCACAGGTCGCTGGCATTCCATCAGTCGCGCTTTGCTCATTGAACTGGGCTGATATTTTGTCGCACTATGTTGGGTTGGATAAACCGCAAGCCATCATCAACACCATGTATGCGGCATACCAATCCGCGCGCTATTTTTTGCAACCGGCGCCAAGTATGGCGATGCCTAAGCTGAATAATCAACGCGCGATCGGCCCTTGTTGTGCGCCAGGTATCGCGCAAAAGAAAACCCTGCTCAGCGCGGCCAAACAACGCAAAGCCCTAAACAATCCGTGGCTAATACTCGTAGGCATGGGCGGCATTCCGTTTGAGTTATCACTCGAACACTGGCCAACCCAACACCAAGGCCGCCCGCTTTGCTATCTCGTTTCACCTTCTATTGCCAACACCCACACCAACGCACTGTCAGTCGACGCCACTGGCCTGTCGTACTCTGACTTAGTGGCCTCGGTGGATTTGATCATCACCAAGCCAGGCTATGGCATGTTTGCCGAAGCCGCGGCGGCAGGTGTACCGGTATTGTTTACCGAGCGAAGCGAATGGCCAGAAACTGAAGCGCTTGTTACCTGGTTACAAGAGAATGCACATTGCGCCCAGATCACAACTGAGGCGCTCAGAGCGGGTACGTTTGAGCAAGAACTATCCAAACTGCTCACACACGGGCCGTACACTCCGGTTGCACCAACCGGTAACGATGAAGCTGCTGCGCTGATTGCCGAGCTGTTTACGTGCAATTAAGTAATGCACTGAATTATTTCAAAATGATACCGACGTAACAAAAGTAAAAGTCTTTGATATACTATACCCATATGGGTATGATCATTTGAATGAATGATCAACTAAAGCCTTTGCATTGGATTGGCTCTTCTCTCAAAGATTTGAAAGCACTCTCGGATTCGCTTCGTGATGTATTTGGTTACGCTTTGCATTTAGCTCAGGAGGGCAAAAAGCACCCTCAAACCAAGCCGCTACGAGGGTTTGGCGGAGCAGGTGTTCTTGAGGTTGTTGCAGATCAACGAGGGGATACCTTTCGCGCGGTTTACACCGTGAAATTCGACGCCGCGGTATATGTCTTGCATGTATTTCAGAAGAAATCCAAGAGGGGCGCAGAAACTCCGATACCTGACATAAGCTTAATTAACGCTCGACTAAAAACAGCAGAAGAACATCATAAGGAGTCAAACTCGTGACAAAAGTACAAACAGGCACCGGCAATGTTTATAAAGATCTAGGCTCTGTCAATGCCGATGACATGCTCGTCAAGGCTCGCCTTGCTACAAAGATTGCAGAGATCATTAAGTACCGTCATCTCACGCAAACTGAGGCTGCTAGCATCTTAGGTATGCCCCAACCCAAAGTATCTGGCATGCTACGCGGTCAATTTCGCGGCATCAGTGAAACTAAAATGCTTGAGTGCCTTAACCGCCTAGGGCGTGATGTGCAAATTGTCGTGCGCAAAGCTGCGCGGCCATCGCTCTGTGGCCGTACGAGCGTGGTGTTTGCTTAAGCTTGTCGATAGCGCTTCGTAAGGGACTTCGTAGGCACAGCTTGCCCAAATTTTTCTGCTTTGAAAAGCCCCTCAAACCCCCAGCAAATCAAAATAATACGTCTGGCTCCCATACTCAGGCAGTGACACGTACGTTTCTTTTCCTAAACTCTTCCATGGCACGGACAATGCAAAATTGGGCCCGTCATAAACAAACGTGTGAAACTCACCATTTTCACCACAGGCATCGACCCCTGCAGGCAGCCGATTAATAAAAGCCTGATCAAACTCGCAGCCCACAAACGTGGCATCTAAAAAGCGCCCGTCTACACATACGACACGCGCCTTAAAGCCAAGCGTCAAAAACTCTTGCACTAAGGCCAATCGGTTTTCGTTCCATAACGGCAAGTGGGCTTGCAAACCCGCTTTGGCACATACTTTTTCTTCCCACTCTTTGTGCGGCACAAGATCAATGTCGCCAAAGATCACCTGCTGCGCACCGTCAGCGGCCGCCGCCTGCAGCTGTTCAACAAAAAAACTCTCGTACTCAGCCCAGGTGGCACACAGAAAATAGTTTTTCAAACCCAAGGCCTGCGCCTGCGCCACAAGCAGCGCGCGTCTCACCCCGTGCGAGCGTGCCTTTAAACCGGTTTCGTCTAACGCCGTTAACAAACCTGTTACCTGCATCGTCTGTTGGCTTCGATACAACGCGAGGCAAGAGTCCTTGCCACCACTCCACGAAACGATTGCGGTCATTTTTTCTCAGCTACAGATGCGTCGAATTGTGAGTGAGTCTACGGTGATCACTCTTCGAGGTCAAACCACTTTCAATCGTACCGATACGATGCCGACAAGAAACAAAGCACACATTCAGAAACACTTGGTTACACACGTTTCTTAAACCCTTTGCTATGCTCAAAATATCCATGCGTAGTCGATTTGTCGACAAGATCAAGAGAAAATGCCGAGCGCAAATTTTGTGTGTTTAGTCAGCAGTGACTGAAAAATCATTTCCTTCAGCTCAGCACAATCGCTTGCACGCAAATCGCATCAACACTCTCTTCACCCGGAACAACACCTATGCATGCACTAGCTAACCGACAAGTCTCAGTTGATCTTGACGCATATGACCTGGCTCGCATTCAACAGCCTTCTTCATACCCTTCGCCGCTTTATATCTCACCTTCCGCCAAACCAGCTTTTGTTTGCTCTCGAATTGTTGACTATTCGATTTTTGATTATCCCTGGGTCAAACAACTTGAAGCGATTTCAGGGCGTCCTTTTTTGGACGATATCGAACCAGAATTCGCGACGCTCTTTGCGCTGCGTGCGCAAGCGCTCAATTTTACTGGGCAGAAGATCTCTGACGTAATGTTCACTGCATTAGGCGCACTCGCTGAGCAAGGCTTTCGCCCAAAAGAAGTCTGCTACTTATGCAACGACATCGACATGGACATATCATTAGGAATCGAGTTTGGTGTCGACTGCACCTTTGATCAGTTCGTAGATGTTTCGTGGTACATGCGCAGAGCAATTCGAAATAAACACGAAAATCCCTTAACAGACTTAGTACTTTTTGCGGCTAGCCCTTTAGAGGAGGACTGCGATGCCCGTTAATCCAACAGACATATTAGCGATTGCGGCTCGGCTATCTGAACACAACACCGAGGCTGCTCATCGATCTGCCGTCAGTCGCGCCTACTACTCTGTTTATCATCATGGGCTTCGCACTGTTAAAGCAAAGCTACCTCCGGTCGACCTCAAAAAATACTCTAAGGGATGTCATCAGCGGTTAGGTGAACGATTAATAGATGGCAAGACTTCTGATTGGCGTGATGTCGCGGAAGATGTCGAGTGGTTACGAAAGGCACGTGTGACCGCCGACTATCATCTAAGCAAGCCCTCAAGCGCAATCAAAGCAAAAATAGCCATCCAGCGAGCGCGACGCGTACTCAGAGCCCTAGAGGCGCTGTAACCCGACATTTGAAACCAGAAAGTCGTTACAAAAAAATAGGCCGCTCAAGAGGGCCTATTGCGACGGCATTAATACCAATCTACCCCCGGAACAACACCCATGCACCAACTCCCTTCCCAACAAGTCCCTATCGACCTCAACTCTTGTGAAGTTGATCGCATCGATCAACCCTCATTCTATCCATCACCCTTGTACATCCCGCCCTCTGATCGATCTGCTGTTGTTTGCACTCGGATCGCTGACTACTCGATTTTCTGCGCCCCCTGGGCGAAAGAACTTGAGGCGATTTCAGGGCGGTCTATTCTCGACGAGATCGAACCAGCATTCGCAACACTCTTCGCCCTGCGTGCTCAGGCGCTCAACATAACCGGCAAGCAAATCTTTGATGTGCTGTCGACCGCCTTAGGTGCACTCGCTGAGCAAGGCTTTACCGTCAAAGACGTTCGCTATTGTTGCCACGACTTCGAAATGGAAATTGATTTAACGATCGAACTTG
>JAIPCU010000090.1 GCA_021738045.1 Candidatus Methylopumilus sp.
CAGCAACTCGAACTTCAGTCTGCCTTGCAAAGTCGGCCGGTTAACACCCCGGCCGCGACGATCCCAACACTCGATTTGCCGCCCGCCAACGAGGCAGGTCAGCGCGAGCCCACCATGCTTGCCTAGCCTGCTTAATGGCTAGTCAAGTTCTGCTCCAGCATTGCTCAAGCACCACGTAAGTGCCCGCCGCGCTTGCGTTTCAAGCAAATTTATGTTCGACTAGAGGCTATGAACGCGCTTGCCACAGGCTTCGCCTGCCCTCAAACACGCTACTCGGCCAATTTAGGTCGCAGTCAAGCTGTGTCTGGCAACCACGCTGACACTCTAGGGCTACTATCGCTACTACTAGCGATCGGTTGCCGGGCCTAGTGCCCGTGGCAGTCCGGCAACCAACCGCCACCCCAGCTATCGCCTTCCTCAAAAATTTTTAGATTTGATCCAAACCCTGGCTTATTTACGCCATCGATGAACACGGGTCGCACGCACCCTGGCATCGCTTAAACAGATTTAAGGTTAATCATGCTTTCGAATCCCGCCACAAAATACATCCCGTTCAAGCCCTTTGAACGCGATTTTTCAGAGCGCACCTGGCCCACTAAAAAGATCACTCATCCACCGGTCTGGATGAGCACCGACCTGCGTGATGGCAATCAGTCGCTCATTGAACCGATGAGTGTTGAACGTAAACTGCGCTTTTTTGAATTGCTGGTCAAAATCGGCTTCAAAGAAATTGAGGTTGGGTTTCCATCGGCCTCCCAAACGGATTTTGATTTTGTGCGCAAGTTGGTCGACGACAAGCTGATCCCAGACGATGTCACCATCATTGCACTCACTCAGGCTCGCCCCGAATTAATCGAGCGTACCGTTGAGTCTGCTGCTGGCGCAACACGCGCCATGATTCATCTTTACAACGCTTGCGCACCAGGCTTTCGCCGCATCGTTTTCAACATGAACCGCCAAGAGGTCAAACAGGTGGCGCTCGAAGGCACCCAATGCGTGATGGACTGCATGGCCAAGTACCCCCAAACACACTGGCTGTATGAGTATTCACCTGAAGTGTTCAGCACCACCGAGCCCGACTTCGCGCTTGAGGTGTGTAACGCTGTCACAGCGCTGTATCAGCCCACACCACAGAAAAAAATCATTTATAACTTGCCCGCCACGATTGAGGCGACAACGCCCAACATGTACGCCGATCAAATCGAATACATGCATAACAATCTGCACAAGCGCGACTCAGTCATTGTCAGCTTGCATCCGCACAACGATCGCGGTACCGCCGTCGCAGCGGCCGAGTTAGGCTTAATGGCTGGCGCCGATCGCGTTGAGGGCTGCCTGTTTGGTAACGGTGAACGTACCGGTAACGTTGACTTAGTAACCTTGGCCTTAAATCTTTATACGCAAGGCATTCACCCTGGGCTTGATTTCTCAGACATCGACGAAGTACGTCGCTGCGTTGAATTTTGCAATCAGTTGCCGGTGCACCCACGTCATCCGTATGCCGGCGACTTAGTATTCACCGCCTTCTCGGGTTCGCATCAAGATGCGATCAAAAAAGGCTTTGCGGTGCAAAAAACCGATGCCATCTGGGAAGTCCCTTACTTGCCAATCGACCCTGCCGATCTGGGTCGCAGTTACGACGCCGTAATTCGCGTCAACAGCCAGTCGGGTAAAGGCGGCGTGTCGTATTTGCTTGAACAAGAACATGGTTTGGCCTTGCCCCGTCGCTTGCAAATTGAATTCAGTCGCGCGATTCAGCGTGTCACCGACGAAACCGGCCGCGAGGTCACGGCCGAAGCCGTTTACACAATTTTCAATGCCGAGTATCTGGCACAAACCGAACCCTGGAAGCTCATCAAGCACAGCATTACTGGCGATCCAAGTGCGGCCGAAGGTAAGCTCTTTACGATTGAAGCCGAGTTCGAAGTGAATGGCGTACGCCGTGTACTAAAAGGCGCGGGCGATGGCGCGATTTCTGCCTTTGTCGATTGCTTAGGGATACCTGTCCGTATTATGGATTATCACGAACATGCGATTGGTATCGGCACAGATACACGCGCAGCTTGCTATGTTGAAGCACGTATCGAAGAAGGTGCCACCGGGTTTGGGGTGGGCATTGACCGCGACATCGTGACGGCGTCCTTCAAGGCGGTGCTGAGTGGTTTGAATCGGCATATCAAAGCGAAGTAACGCGACGGTCGCATCCACGTTACGCTCGACACCTCCACAGGAAGCACGTTTTGTTTTCAAACATTGAACGGCCAGCCGCGCCGCCAGCACGTCTACAAAAAGTCTTCGCTGATCTTTCTACAACCAATCTCGCCAACGGCCTGATTGGTTTTATTTTCGCAGCAACAGGGCCCTTCGCGGTGATTCTCTCAGTCGGTTCGCGAGGCGGGCTGACTTCGGCAGAACTTGCTTCATGGGTGTTTGGTGTTTTTCTTGTGAATGGTCTGCTCACGCTTGTCTTGAGCTGGCGCTACCAAATACCACTGGCCTTCGGCTGGACAATTCCTGGCACTGTTTTAGTCGGCCCGGCTTTACAGCACCTACCTTTCTCTGCCGTGATTGGCGCGTTTTATGCCACCAGCCTGCTGATCCTCTTGCTTGGGCTCAGCGGGTTCGTGAAGCGCATCATGTCAGCGTTACCTATGCCAATTGTGATGGGTATGGTCGCGGGTGTGTTTCTTCACTTTGGCTTGGATGTCATCCACGCGCTTGATCGTGATGCTGCCATTGCTGCCCCCATGGTGCTTGTATTTTTCTTATGCTCCGCAATCCCGACGCTCGGGCGGCGGATGCCGCCGGTCATTGCCGCGTTGTTAGTGGGTGCAATCATGATCGCCATACTGGGTCGTCTAAATCTTGGCGACGTGGGTGCTCTTGGCTTTGCCCAGCCCGTCTTACAAACACCAAGTTGGTCTTGGACCGCAATGCTAGAACTCGTGATTCCACTGACCATCACGGTGTTGGTTGTACAAAATGGCCAGGGTGTCGCCGTGCTCAAGGCGGCGGGGCACGAGCCCCCCATCACCATGATTGCCGTTGCCTGCGGCATCGGTGCAGCCTTAAGCGCCAGTGTGGGTGCCGTGAGCTCTTGCCTAACCGGCCCAACAAATGCCCTGATCAGTTCCTCTGGCGAAAAAACCCGTCACTACACTGGGGCGCTAGCCTTCGGTTGCCTAGCCTTGGTCTTTGGGGTGCTCGCACCAACGTTCACCAACCTCACGTTGGCAACCCCTAAATCGTTCATTATGGTGTTAGCGGGGCTCGCCATGTTGCGCGCGCTGCAAAGCGCCTTTGTCACCTCGTTTGGTTCGGGCAAATTTACCTTGGGCGCACTTGTGAGCCTGCTGGTGACAGTCGCGGATGTGAGCCTCTTCAATATCGGCTCAGCGTTTTGGGGTTTGGTGGCTGGCTTTGTGGTGTCTTGGCTGATGGAGCGGCACGACTTTAAAGCGCAGTGATGACGACGCTTAAAAGATAGAGCGTCATGCCGGTCAAAATCCCACGTTTATAGCGTCAGTGTACATTCGTAAAGCTTTTATAAAAATGACTCATTAATGAGTCTTAATAGCTTTAATGGCTCATTAATGAGTCAAAAATATTGATTTTAGGCTATATCTATGCGAAACTGACTCATCAAAGTTTTAAATTGCAGTCCCGCCCCTCGGCTGATGAGTCTGCCCTAAATCAACATGGTTAAACCAGTTTCACGCCCTATTTCGCAACACAGCAGCAATGCACTGCAACTGCTCGGGCAACTCGTGCGTGAAGCCCGTATCAAAAAATCCATGACCACGTCCGACTTGGCTGCGCGCGCTGGCATCTCACGTGCTCTTCTTCAGCGCCTTGAGCGAGGCGACCCAAGCTGTTCAATTGGGGCAGCCTTCGAAGTCGCCACGATTTGTGGCGTACCCCTATTTGAGCAAGACGCCAGGCAGCTTGCCTCCCACCTCGGCTTACACCAAGAAAAAATGGCATTACTCCCTAAAGCAGTTAGAACCATCGCCAAAGAAGTCAAAGATGACTTCTGAAATCGGCACTAAGTATTCAGAGGCCTACGTCTGGGTCTGGCTACCACAGGCCACCGAACCAGTCGTAGCGGGGCTGCTCTCACAACAAGGCCAACAGTTAGTGTTCAACTATGGTCGAAGCTATCTCGCCCGAGACAATGCGATCGCCTTATATGCGCCCGAACTACCGCTGCGCCCGGGGTCACAACCACTATTACCGCTGATGGGTATGCCCAGTTGTATCCGAGACGCCTCACCAGATGCCTGGGGACGGCGTGTGCTCATTAACCGCAAACTCGGCACAGCGGGGGTGGATCCTTCACAGATTGAACTCAGCGAATTGACCTATTTGCTTGAGTCAGGCTCTGACAGAATCGGTGCACTAGATTTTCAACACTCTGCGACGCAATATGTCGCAAGACACACACCGCAACCCACCCTTGAAGAACTGTTAACAGCGGCCGAAAAAGTCGATCGCGGCATGCCGCTCTCATCCGAACTTGACCAGGCCTTATTGCACGGCACTTCGCTGGGCGGGGCCAGACCAAAAGTGATGCTTAACGATGGTGAGCACAAGTACATCGCTAAGTTTTCTGCAAGCAACGATCTGTACAGCGTCGTCAAAGCAGAATTTATCGCGATGCGCCTCGCCGAAAAAGTTGGGCTAAATGTGGCACCCGTACATTTACGGCGCGCGTTGGGTAAAGACGTGTTGTTAATTGAACGCTTTGATAGAACATGGCGCGACGAAAGTTGGCAGAGGCACGCGATGGTGTCTGCGCTGACGATACTCGAGCTCGACGGGATGATGGCGGCCTACGCCAGTTACGAAAACCTCGCAGAAATTATTCGGCACCGATTTTCAAATCCAAAGGCCACTCTGCGAGAGCTTTTCTCAAGAATTGTTTTCAATATTTTGTGCGGTAATACCGACGATCACGCGCGCAACCATGCTGCGTTTTGGGATGGACAGCAACTGACGTTGACCCCAGCTTATGACATTTGTCCTCAATCACGAACAGGTCAACAAGCCTCGCAAGCCATGCTGATTCGCGACAACGATCGCACCAGTCAAGTCGGCACTTGCATTGCCGCAGCATCACTGTTTTTGCTCAATCAACACGAAGCTATCAGCATCGTCAATCAGCAAGTCAAAATCATTGAGCACGCCTGGCAAGGGGTTTGTGAAGAGGCCTCGCTAAGCGAAGTCGATCAAACGCTATTATGGCGGCGACAGTTTCTAAACCCCTTTGTATTTCTGAATGCGCCTATCGGTGTGAACACCCCAATCTAAACCTATCTCACCATTGCCCAAAAAAAACACCCGCGCGCTTATGCGCGTTGGTGCCGCGCTCAACGGCCTCATCAGACATCGTGACGCGCCGCTTACGCCGCGCGAGCGCCTCAAGCAACTGCGTGCGTAAAGCTTCGCGCGTGCTGGCGTGCAGCGCTTCGCGGCCCAAATCATTGAGCTCGTTTGGATCACTCTCTAAGTCGAATAACTGTTCAGGTTCGTCAAGCCAATACACGTAGCGCCAACGCGTTGTACGAAGCGAATAGGCGCGCGATTGTTGCGGAGTTTTATTCAGTAACAGCCGCGCCTGCCTAAAACTGTAATCCAGCTCAGAAAATACCGCGTCACGCCATCGCGTGGGCTCGCCACGCGTAAGAGGCAACAAGCTACAACCTTCAATACGTTCAGGCGAACCTGCCACACCAAGCGCTTCAAGGAACGTTGGTACCATATCTACCGCTTCAACAAACCGGTTATCGACTGTGCCGCGCGTGGTGTCTGCGCGCGTGTCGGGATCCATCACGATACACGGTACGCGCTGTACAGCATCGTAAAACAATTCTTTTTCGCCAAGCCAGTGATCACCTAATAAATCGCCATGATCTGAGGTGAACACAATCAGCGTGTTCTTCATCAAGCCCGCACCGTCCATGTATTCAAACAACCGCCCGAGGTGATCATCTAATTGCTGAATCAAACCCTGATAGGCCGGGCGTACAGTTCGGATACATTCGTCGCGGCTAAAGTTTTGGCTTTCTTCGTGCTGCCGATACGCCGCTACAACTGGGTGTGCATCACGCCGTTCAGCCTCACTGCGCACAACGGGCAAGCACTGCTCTGCTGTGTACCGATTGTGATACGGTGCTGGCGCCATGTAAGGCCAATGCGGCTTGACGTAACTCAGGTGCAAAACCCAAGGCTTGTCACCTTGTACGCGCATAAACTCAAGCGCCTGATTGGTCATATAGGCAGTTTCAGAATGAGGCTCGGCCACCCGCGCGGGCAGATAAGTATTACGCATATTCCAGCCGCTGACGATCTGCCCATCGGGCAGTTGCCCCGCAATGACAAAATCGGTCCAGGGGTCATCTGAGAGATAGCCCTGGCGCTTTAAGTAGGCAGGATAGCCGCTCTCAAGCCCCGGGGGATGATGCCCGTCATAGCGATCCAGTTCACGAAAACCGCCACGCGCTAACAAATAACCGAGCTCAGAATCACCTTCAATACCCAGGCGTTTCATCCCAGCAAGATCCGGTATTACATGCGTTTTACCTGCCAGCATCAAATCACGTCTTGCCTGCGCAAGATATTCGCCAAAGGTCAGTTCACCAATCGACAACGGCACTCGGTTCCAGGTCGTGCCGTGACTCGAAGGATAGCGTCCGGTGTAATAACTCATGCGTGAAGGCCCGCATACGCCCGAGTTCACAAAGGCTCGGCTAAAGCGCACACCGCGCTTAGCCAGCGCATCAAGATTGGCTGTTTTTAAGTAAGGGTGCCCATCACAACCAAGGTGATCCGCTCGAAACTGATCAGCCATGATGAATAGAATATTTTGTGTTGTGGTCATAACAATGCGATCTCAGCTGCGTCAAAGCCGGCCGCTAAGCGCGCCTCAATATTGAACGGCCCTTTTAATTTTGGCGCCCGATAGGTGGTGGCTAACTCGGTGTAGGTCTTGATAGGATCTAACCCACGCTCGGTACAAAGCCAGCGATACCAATGATTGCCAATCGCCACGTGGCCGATTTCATCACGCAAAATAATATCGATGATTGCGGCGCCCGCCGGGTCGCCACCACTGGCCAGCTTATGTCTGACCGCGGGCGACGCATCCAGGCCTCTGGCCTCGAGCGTTCTAGGCACCAAAGCTAGCCTCGCCAACACATCGTCTTGTGTGCGCTCAGCCATTTCCCATAAGCCATCGTGACCTGAAAAATCACCGTACTGAAAACCTAAGGTTTGTAAATGCTGATTGAGCAAGCCAAAGTGCTCACACTCTTCTTGAGCGACCTGCAACCAGTCGTAATAAAACTTATCGGGCATGTTCGCAAAGCGCCAAATCACATCCAAGGCAAGATTGATGGCGTTGAATTCGATGTGGGCCAACGCGTGAATCAACACCGCGCGCCCTTCAAGCGTATGCACGCTTCGTAGGCCCAGCTGCGCAGGTGGCACGAGTTTGATCGGGGGCCGACCGGGGATACCGGATGGGGCTGTAAAGATACTCGCGGTAGCAAGTGTCGTATTCTGGCTCAATGCACCTAAGCAATCAGCCTTCTCCTGCCAGGTGTCGTGGCACAGCGCCTCAAGTGCACGCTCTCTGAGTTCCATCTCTTAGGCCAACTGCCACCAGGTAAAGCCCAAGGCGCTCAGCGCACCACCCGTCAGCATCGTCCGTAAGCGAAAGACCCAGCCAAGCATTAATTCAGGCATTTTGCGCCTGAGCATGCTGTCAAGCAACCATTGAAACGCTAAGCCTGCCATCAAAATACGCAGACCTGTTTCTGGCGTGGTCAGCGTCGCGCCCCAGCCAACTAACGCTGGCACCACGCTCCAGACAAACATCGTTGTACGCGGCGCGGTTGGCGGGGCATGTACCGCCATCCCCCACCATAAGGCCCCCACAAAACTTAAGATCACCGCGCCGTACATCATCAACCCCATCAGCGCGAGGAGTGGATCAACCCCCGTGTCCACGACCGTTGCCAAGGCAAAGCCCCAAAAAGGCAACACGCCGAGCAACCCTGGAATCAACGCGCCCAAGGGGGTTCGAGTAGGTTGATTCATGGTGTCGTTTAAGCCTTCTTAGTCGTTTTTTTGGCTTTTTTCTTGGCTGTCTTTTCGGGGATACCCAACATCGTTTTGCGACAGCTTGGCGCGCCGCAACGGCATTCGTATTGAGCTTTAAGCGACTTGGTTAATTTCTCGTCATCGATCACTAAGCCGTAATCGTAGTTAAGTTCTTCACCGCGCTTGATGTCACGCTTTGCCAAAATGTAAACACGTTTACCGCCTTTGCCTTCTGAGCTTTCACAATTTGGCTCGCAGGCGTGATTAATCCATCGCGCCTCATTGCCGTGATCATTGCCGTCAATCACTTTGCCCGAGCTTAACGAAAAGAAAAAGGTATGAAAAGGATCGTCGGGATTTGTGGGGTGGCGTCGGTCGGCCTCTTTGGCACTGATGGTTTTGCCACCGTACTCGATGATGCGAGTGCCTTCGGGGATTTTGCGTGCCGCAAAAACGCCGTTGCCATGTACTTTAGATTGGCGAACAATATGCCAAGGCTTTTCAGATGAAGGCTTTTCAGGTGAGGTCATTTAAGTGAAGTCTAGAATCAGGTGCGTTTGATACCAAAACAATGCTGTGGCTCGGGAAATTGACTAGCGCGAACCTCGTCAGCGTAACGCTGAACCGAGCTTCGCATGATTTCTTCAAGATTGGCAAAGCGCTTAACGAATTTTGGCACACGCTCGCCACTTAAGCCAAGCATATCTTCTGTGACCAGTATTTGACCATCGCATTTTACCGAGGCACCAATCCCGATTGTCGGAATCGCAAGCGCTGTCGTAATCGTTTCGCCCAAGGCCTCGGCAACCCCTTCGAGCACAATCGCAAACGCACCCGCCGCCTCAAGCGCCTGCGCCTCGGCGAGTATTCGAGCGGCCGCTTCGGGGCTACGACCTTGCGCCAGGTAACCGCCCATGGTGTTGACGTATTGGGGCATCAGCCCCACGTGTGCCATCACTGGGATGCCACGGTCAACGAGGTAGCGAACCGTCTCAGCCATCACCACTCCGCCCTCAAGCTTGACCGCTGTGGCGCCTTTACCAATCAAATACGCGGCATTGCGAAAGGCTCGCTCTGGGGATTCTTGATAACTACCAAACGGCATGTCAGCAACAACGCACGCGTGTTGTGTTGCCCGCACGACGGCGGCGGTGTGCTGCCCGATTTGCTCAACTGTGATGGTCAGGGTGTCGGGTAGACCATAGGCAACCATCGCCGTTGAGTCGCCAATCAATATAAAGTCAACGTACTCATCAATGATGCGTGCCGTCGAAAAATTATGTGCGGTCAGCGCCACAATTTTTCGCTGACCCTTACACGCCACAAGTTGGGGTACCGTGACGCGCTTAATTTCTAAATGCAAACTCAAAACCGTACCTTAGCCCTTAACAAAAAATCAGTCCCCCCTGTAAGCGCTTATTTTGCGGCTTTTTTGGCTGCGGTCTTAGTTGCGGTTTTTGTCACAGCTTTTTTCACTGCTTTTTTGACCGCTTTCTTCACCGCTTTTTTTACAGCTTTCGCCGCAGGTTTAGCCACCACAGCATCGACAGCGTCTGTCGCAACAGCAGCGGTTGACTTGGCAATAACTTTTTTAACCGCCTTCTTGGTCGCTTTTTTAGCAGCCGTCTTAGTCGGCGTCTTAGTCGGCGTTTTTGTCGCGGTTTTGCTGGCAGTCTTACCCGCTGTTTTGCCCGCAGCTTTTGCAGCAAAACGACCGGTACCTGCTTTACCGCCTTCTTTGACGGGGCGCGCCTCAAACTCAAAGCTCACTTTGCCGTCTTCACCACGCGACAAATACGCCTTAAATTTGCGGTTGTTACGATTTGACACAAAACCTTCAAGAAGATCAGTACGCCCAGTCGCTAACAACTTAGTCATTTGTTCAGCACTGATCTCTTGCTGCAAAATCACCTTGCCTGACCTGAAGTCGCAATTACGCTCAGGCCCAACCGATTTTTCACAAATAAAACTCATGCCATGCTCAAACACCGGTGCCTGACATTTTGGGCAGGGGCCTAAAGCCATCTGCCCTGAAAAATCAACCGGCTCGTTGGCCTCTTCGTCACGCTGACCAAAGTCAAACTCAAGCTTCGACTCAGCGTTAATAATCAAGATCGAAGCAAAAGGCCGCCCCATCTTGCTGATAAAACCTTGCATCGGTCCGATGCGTTTGTCAGTAATGAGCGTCTCAACTTCTTCCGGCTCAAAGGTGCGTCCGCCCGGATGCTTACCGATCGAAAAATCGCAACTCGTGCAGGCATAACGCCGGTAATTTTCTTTCACAACATTACCGCATTTTGGGCAAGGCGATTTCAAGGTGACGTAATCACCGGGTACCGTATCGCGCTCATATTCTTTAGCTCGCTTCACAATGACTTGCGTCATTTGGGCGATCTCAAGCATGAAAGCTTCACGCTGCATTTCACCTTGTTCAATTTGCTTAAGCTTGTGCTCCCACTCGCCGGTCAATTCGGGCGAAGTCAGCTCTTTGACATCTAAGCCGTTGAGCAAGGTCATGAGCTGTCTGGCTTTTGCCGTTGGGACAAGATCGCGTCCGTCACGGCGCAAATAGGTTTCTGAAAGCAGGCCTTCAATAATCGTAGCGCGCGTCGCCGGTGTACCCAAGCCACTTTGCGCCATTGCTTGAGCAAAGTCATCATCATCAACGAGCTTGCCCGCGTTTTCCATGCCAGACAACAAGGTCGCCTCGTTGTAGCGTGCAGGTGGCCGAGTCGCCAAACTCACGGTCTCGATGTCTTCGGTGCGAACTTTTTCACCCTCTGCCACGGCCACCAAGTTGGCATCGTCGCCCTGCGCTTCGCGTCCCTCTACAGCGCGCCAACCCGGCGACACCATGACCTTGCCTTCTGTCTTAAAGTGATGGCCTTGTACGAGGGTTGTACGTACCGTATCGCGCCACTCAACCGGCGGAAAGAAAATCGCTAAGAAACGTTTAACGACGATGTCGTAGACCTTTGCCTCAGCGTCGCTCAGTTCGGTTGGTACTTGCATCGTCGGAATAATTGCAAAGTGATCCGACACTTTTTTATTATCAAAAATACGGCGGTTAGGTTTGACCCAGCCATTTTTGGTGATCGTCGCGGCGTGGGGCGCGATACCTTTTGACATGCCTTTGCCTTCAGCTAAACCTGCAATGGTCTCGCGTACCGTATTGAGGTAATCCTCTGGCAAAAACTTTGAATCCGTTCTTGGATACGTCAGCGCCTTATGACGCTCATACAAGCTTTGCGCAAGTGAGAGCGTCGTTTTCGCTGAAAAGCCAAAACGCCCGTTAGCCTCGCGCTGTAACGAGGTCAGATCAAACAAGGGTTTAGCAGCTTCAAAACGCGGTTTTGATTCTTCGGTGACCACCCCTGGCTGATTGCGACAAGCCGCCACCAC
>JAIPCU010000006.1 GCA_021738045.1 Candidatus Methylopumilus sp.
ACGTCTCTGCCCCCGTTTCGGTGCGCGAGCGCGTTTCGTTGCCTGAAGACTTAGTACGTCCGGCATTAAATGCTCTGCGCGAGGCGTTTGGCGGCGCGGTCAAAGAGGCGGCCATCCTCTCAACCTGTAATCGCACCGAACTGTATTGTGCCGCTGAGCCCCAAGTGGCAGAGCGCTTGCCCGACTGGCTGGCAGACTACAACAAGCTCGATGCTGGCGATTTAAGGCCCCACGTTTACGTGCACGATCGTGGCGATGCCGTACGGCACGCGTTTCGCGTGGCAAGCGGGCTTGATTCGATGGTGTTGGGCGAGCCTCAAATTTTGGGGCAGATGAAAGACGCGGTGCGTGCAGCCGACGAGGCGGGTGCCTTGGGTACTTTGTTGCATCAATTATTTCAGCGTACGTTCTCAGTTGCTAAAGAGGTTCGTTCGACCACAGCCATTGGTACGCAATCTGTTTCTTTTGCCGCTGCAGCTGTACGACTCACCGAGCGAGTATTTGGCGATTTGCGTAGCTCGAAGGTGTTGTTCATTGGTGCGGGCGAAATGATCGAGCTCTGCGCCACGCATTTTGCAGCGCGTGAGCCGTCATCTATCGTTGTAGCCAACCGCACGATCGAGCGCGCCGAATCGTTGGCCAAGCAGTTTTCTGGCACCACGATGCGCTTAGCTGACCTGCCAGAGCGTTTGGCCGAGTTTGATGTAGTGGTGTCCTGTACGGCCAGTACCTTGCCTATTTTGGGACTAGGGATGGTTGAGCGGGCAACGCGCCAGCGTAAGCGTAAGCCTATCGTGATGGTTGACTTAGCGGTGCCGCGCGATATCGAATCAGAAGTTGCACGTTTGGATGATGTGTATCTGTACTCGGTTGACGATTTGGGCGCGGTGGTGCAAAGCGGCACCGAAGCGCGCTTGGCCGCAGTGGTGCAGGCCGAAACCATCATCGACGAACGCGTGTTGAATTTTATGCATTGGATGCAGGTCAGAGCCAATGTCCCGATTATTCGCGACCTGCAGCAAACGGCTCAAGCGGTACAAGCCCAAGAACTTGAGCGCGCGCGCAGGATGTTGGCAAAAGGTGATTCGCCTGAAGCGGTGCTTGAACAACTCGCGCATGGTTTGACGCAAAAGTTCTTACATGGCACCTTAGCCTCGCTCAACCAAAGTGAAGAGGCCGAGCGTCAGCAATTGTTAGCGTGGCTGCCGCGCATTTTCCCAAAGGGCTCTGATCGGCGTTAGCTACGCTGTCAGCCTTCTTGTGTGAGCCTTCGCCTTTGGGCTTCGTTGTTTATTCCCCCGTAAAGACATTCATGAAATCTTCAATGCGCTCTCGTTTAGAGCATCTCTCTCGTCGCTTAGTTGATCTTGACGCGATTCTGTCTGAGCCAGACGCGGCTAACGATATGAATCAATATCGCAAGCTGTCGCGCGAACGTGCAGAGCTTGAGCCGGTTGTGAAGGCCTTTGAGGCCTTCGAGGCGGCTGAGACTGATTTAGAGGGAGCACGCGCGATGCTCGATGACCCTGAAATGAAAGCGATGGCACTTGAAGAGATCGACGATTGCAAGGGACGGATCGAAAAGCTCGAAGCCGATTTGCAATTGCAATTGTTGCCTCGCGATCCCGACGATGGCCGAAGTGTATTTCTCGAAATTCGTGCGGGTACGGGTGGTGATGAAAGCGCCTTGTTTTCTGGCGATCTGTTGAGAATGTATAGCCGTTATGCCGAGCAACAGGGCTGGAAAGTTGAATTGATGTCTGAAAGTCCCTCAGAGTTGGGCGGCTATCGCGAGGTCATTGTGCGCTTGGATGGCGACGGGGTCTATGGGCGTCTTAAATTCGAGTCGGGTGCGCATCGCGTGCAGCGGGTGCCTGCAACCGAGACGCAGGGGCGCATTCATACCTCTGCCTGCACCGTTGCCGTGATGCCCGAAGCCGACGCCGCCACCGACATCGTGATCAACCCCAGCGAGTTGCGCATCGATACCTTTCGGGCGAGTGGAGCAGGCGGGCAGCATATTAATAAAACTGACTCTGCCGTGCGTATTACCCATTTGCCCACGGGCTTGGTGGTCGAGTGTCAAGACGACCGTTCGCAACACCGCAACAAAGACAAAGCCATGCAGGTGTTAGCGGCAAGGCTAAAAGACAAAGTTCAGCGCGAGCGCCATGACAAAGAGGCCGCTCAGCGCAAAAGTCTGGTCGGTTCGGGGGATCGGTCTGAACGGATCCGCACCTACAACTTCCCGCAGGGTCGCTTGACCGATCATCGAATTAATCTGACTTTGTATAAGCTTGGTTCGATTATGGAAGGCGATTTAAACGACGTGACGGGCGCACTCATTGCCGAGCATCAGGCAGAGTTGCTAGCGGCCTTAGGTGATGAACACTGATGCAAACGGCGCAATCGCTGATCGCAATCAGTGGCTTGCCGCGCTTAGAGGCTCGAATGTTGCTTGAGTTGGTGCTGAGTAAGCCGCGTGAATGGTTACTTGCACATGATACTGATCCTTTAGCGCCTGAAGCGGCTGCGCATTTTTTGACCCTGGCTGCACGTCGCCGCCAAGGTACGCCGATGGCGCATTTGGTCGGACACCGAGAGTTTATGGGACGCCGCTTGAGTGTCTCGGCTGACGTTTTGATTCCAAGGCCAGAGACCGAGTTGTTGGTGGAAATGGCGCTGCAAAGCTTGGAAGACTGTACTAAGCGTTCTTTGCCACGCCCGGCCACGGGCAACGGTTCAGGTTGCTCTTTACTTGATTTGGGTACGGGCAGCGGCGCGGTGGCGATAAGCGTTGCACTCGCGTGCCCAACCGCTCGAGTCGTTGCAACAGATCTAAGCGAAAGCGCGCTGGCGATCGCACAAAAGAATGCCCATCAACTAAGCGCATCCGTCCAGTTTTGGCTGGGAAGTTGGTACGAAGCCCTACCGCCAGAGGGGCGATTCGATGTGATCGTTTCAAACCCGCCGTATATTGCTCTTAACGACCCGCACTTGACGCAAGGCGATCTTCGGTTTGAGCCAGTTGGGGCCTTGACGGACGGTGCCGACGGTTTAGCGGCGTTGCGGCATATTATCGTTGGCGCGCCGCAGCATCTAGTCAACGGTGGCTGGTTGTGGCTTGAGCATGGTTACGAGCAAGGCGAAGAGGTTGCACAGTTACTACTAAAGGCTGGTTTTAACGCAGTCCAGACAAAACAAGATTTAGCGGGTTTGCCCAGAATAACGGGCGGATCTTTGTAGGATCCTTATAATTAACTATTCACTTTTATTGACGAGGGACAGCATGAGCGACGTTCAAACTTTTATCCGCGACACGGTCACCAATAACCCAGTGGTGCTTTTCATGAAGGGCACAGCCCAAGCCCCGCAGTGCGGCTTTTCAGGCAAGGCAATTCAAATCTTAAAAAGTAATGGCGTCACCACATTGGTCACAGTCAACGTGCTTGAAGACGAAGCTGTGCGCAGCGGTGTCAAAGAGTTTTCACAATGGCCCACCGTTCCCCAGCTGTACGTAGGGGGTGAGTTTATTGGTGGCTCAGACATCATGACTGAGATGGACCAAAGTGGCGAGCTCAAGCAGGTGTTAACCGCGGCTGGCGCTGCGGCTTAACCGCTGAAACTACGCGCGGGCTAACGGTTTAATAAAACGCATCACTTGTTGGTTTGCGCTCAGTGTTGAGGGGCCTGCTTCGCGCAGCTCCTCGATACTCGCCTCTTGCAACTCGGTTGTAGTTTCAAAACTCGGCGGATCAAACGCCATATCCCCCTCGGGGTCGGCGAGCCCATTTGGTTTAAGCCCAACAAAATCGAATAGATTACGATCCATTAAGTGCGATGGCGCAACGTTCGCGAGCGCGTTAAAAATACTCCACGCACGCGACGGGTGCTTTTTATCCCATTCGGCAAGCATACGGCTCACTTCTTTACGTTTGAGGTTTTCTTGCGAACCGCACAACGTACAAGGAATGATAGGAAATTGTTTCCAGTCTGCATAAGCGATTAAATCTGTTTCTTGAATGTATGCGAGCGGCCGAATCACTGTGTTCTTGCCGTCGTCTGAAACGAGTTTCGGTGGCATTGCCTTCAGTTTGCCACCATAAAACAGGTTTAAAAAGAAGGTTCCTAAAATATCATCACGATGATGACCTAGCGCAATTTTGGTGGCTCCCAATTCGCCTGCAACCCGATACAAAATTCCGCGACGTAAGCGCGAGCAAAGTGAACAGGTTGTTTTCCCTTCTGGGATCAGTCGTTTAACGATTGAGTAGGTATCTTGATTTTCGATATGAAAGGGGATGTCGCGTGCGCGCAAATAGTTTGGCAAAACATCTTCCGGAAACCCTGGCTGTTTTTGATCAAGATTCACCGCGATGATGTCAAAATCAATCGGCGCGCGGGTGCGTAGTGTCAGTAACACATCGAGCATTGCGTACGAATCTTTACCGCCTGATAAACACACCATGACGCGATCGCCGGCTTCGATCATGTTGTAGTCACCAATCGCCCGCCCAGTTTCTCGCATGAGGCGTTTCGATAATTTATTGTGCTCGATGCGCTGCTTTTCGCTGACGTCGTTCATTTTAAAATCCTTTGTGAAGCAAATATTCGGTGACTGCCGCGCGATCGCCCGAAAAAATCACGCGCGCCAGTTTGCTCGTGCGTTGATGTTCATACATGGGATCGTAATACTCGCTGAGCAGGGGCCGAATCCACTCGCGATGCAAGTCAAGAGTCCCCTTTGACTGTTGTTCGTCTAACGCCGCTTGCATGGCTGTAGAGAGGCGGGTGTGACGCTCGCCGCCTAGTCGTTTAATCAAGTTTTGCAAGCTCTCAAGCAGGCGCGCCGAGAAGGCGTCGAAACCTGCCGTGGCCCCAAGTTTGGCTGCAAATTGTGCACCCAGATCTTCGACGTAGTCGTGCAAAATTCGCTCAACGCGAATCTCCATCGGCTCTTCAAGCCAAACAACCGAACTGCTTTGCATTTTTTCGCGCAAGCGAATCGGAAGCGCGCAGCGGCCAATCATGCGAGATTCATCTTCGAGCGCGATGCGCGACTTTCCTTGAGCGTGCAAACGTAACAGAGCAATCGCCAAGCTGTTGTCAAAGTTAATTTGTACGGGTTGATCTGTCGCGTGTTTGCCAAAGCTCGAGCCGCGATGGTGTGCAAGCTTTTCGAGATCAACAGTCGAACTCAGTGCCTGAATCACCTCCGTTTTGCCAGATCCCGTTAGGCCTGAAACCAACACAAAATCAGAGAGTTCAATATGTCTGGCGAGTGACTCGAGCAAAAAAGTGCGCATGGCTTTGTAGCCACCCACGATACGCGGGTATTCGATGCCAGCTTCAGCTAGCCACGCTTGTGAAATGCGAGAGCGTAGCCCCCCTCGAAAGCAGTAGAGGTAGCCTTCGGGATGTGTTTGTGCAAAGGTCTTCCATTGTGCGACCCGTGCCGCTTTGATATCGCCTGATACCAACTCGTGCCCGAGCTCAATGGCAGCTTCTTGGTTGACCTGTTTATAGCGCAGGCCAACTTGATGGCGCTCTTGGTCATTCATGAGCGGCAGATTGGTCGCGCCCGGGAATGCCCCTTGTTCAAACTCGAGCGGGGCGCGTACATCTAACAGTGCCACTTCTTGTGTAAAAAGAGCGGCAAAGTCATCTGTGTCGGGGCGCTTCATAAAGGGGTTGTCATAGGTTTGAGTTGGCATTGTGTTTGAGCGGGGGCTGCGAGCTTAACCGAAAACTCACGCAACTCATCGCGCCTAAACACATGGACCTTGACGCGCTCGCCTGACACATGGCGGGCCAATACACTTTCTAACGAATTGTTCACCGAATCAATGCGTACGCCATTAATCGCAACGAGTATGTCTTGCGCTGAGAGGCCACCTTGATGGGCAGCGCCGTGTTCAAACACGGTGGCCAGCACGACCTGATCACCTTGTTTGCGCGTGCGAACGTCAAGTGTCGGCAAGTGATTGATTGCGCTCCAGTGCATATCAATGCGGTGCTGGGCAAACAGTGCGCGCAAAGGGACATCTTCGCGGCCATAGACCCACCTGGCGATTTGCTCTGAAATGTCGACGCCAGTGCAGTCTAATACCAAGCGGACGAAAGCCTTCTCTTTTAAACCGCGCGCCGCACCAAGATAAAAATCCCGCCCATACTGCTCCCACAGCCTTCGCATGACATCATCTAAGCTAAATCTTTGGTTGGTGGCGCCACGAATCGTTAGATCTAAGCCCAACGCAATTAAAGAGCCTTTGGTGTAATAACTCACCAAGGCATTTGGAGAGTTTTCGTCTTGCTTGTAATAGCGTGACCAAGCGTCAAACGAACTCTCGGCCGCTGATTGTTTGTGCCGTCCGGGCGTTGCGTGTACGCCGCTAATTTGCTTGCCGAGCGTTCGCAAATAGTCAGACTCATTAATCACGCCGCTGCGCAACAGCAGCAAATCATCGTAGTAAGACGTGAAGCCTTCAAAAATCCACAGCAGACGTGTGTGTGTTTCTTTTGCTAGGTCGTAGGGCGCAAAGACGGCTGGTTTGATGCGCTTGACGTGCCAAGTATGAAAATATTCGTGACTGACTAAGCCCAAAAAGGTTTGATAGCCCTCTGGCGCCTTTTTGTTTCCGATGGTGGGAAGATCTTTGCGCGCAGCCATCAAGGCAGTTGAGGCGCGGTGCTCGAGGCCGCCGTAGCTGTCGCCCGTGACCATTGTCATAAAGACGTACTTCAGTGCAGTGTCTAAAAATGGCGCTTGAGCGGCATCAGGTTCAAAAAAACGAATCTGTGTTTCGCAAATTGCTTTGACATCGCGCGCGATACGTTTAAGATCTAAGTTGGGGATGAGACCCGTGAACACCATCTCGTGAGGTGCGCCGCAAGCTTCAAATCGAACGACTTGAGGTCTGCCCATTTCGACGGGGTGATCAAGCAAGTCATCGTAATTAAGCGCTTCATAGACGCCAAAGCCATTCGCGTAATCTCTGGCTATTTTGGGGCTAGAGATCGGTTGAACGGTTTGAGGCAGGCTTGTGAAGACTCGCCAATTTGCTAGGGCCGGTGCAATCAGCGTGACTCGGCAAGGCTGCTCTTCGAATCCGTGGGGCCGTAAGTAGACACTTGTACCGTTAAAAAAGCCGTGCGTTTCATCGAGATGCGCCCCGCGTACTGAAAGATCCCACGCGTAGACGGTGGTCGTAATGTGTAGAGGCCCTGCGCAAGGCTCTACGCGCCAGCTATGGCTATCAAGCTTGACCAAGCTCAAGCGGCGATTGCCCGAGCGAGCCGAAATAGTCTCGACTTGGCGTGCAAAGTCTCGGATCAGATAGCTGCCAGGAATCCAGGCGGGCAGCGACAAGATTTGGCCTCGTGGATTGGGCGTGGGAATCGTGAGCGTGACACGATAGCGGTGCCCGGCTAAATCAAAAGGCTCTAAACTATAAAGTATGGGTTTGCTTTTCATACCGCTATCTTATTTCACATTTTCCAGGAACTCCTCATGAGCGAAGCGTTAATACTGATCGAAACTCGTGGCCGCGTCGGCCTGTTGACCTTAAACCGGCCCAAAGCGCTCAATGCCCTGAATGATGCGTTGATGAACGAACTCGGCGCCGCGTTACTTGCCTTTGATGCCAATGATGAGGTGGGTTGTATCGTTATCACGGGCAGCGAAAAAGCGTTCGCCGCCGGGGCCGATATTGCTGCGATGAAAGACTGGTCGTATATGGACGTCTATCGCACCGATTACATCACCCGAAACTGGGAAACCATCCGCCGTGTTCGCAAGCCTGTGATCGCAGCAGTGGCTGGTTATGCTTTGGGTGGCGGCTGTGAGTTAGCCATGATGTGTGACTTCATCATTGCTGCGGACACAGCAAAATTTGGTCAACCTGAGATCAAGATTGGTGCAATCCCTGGCTCGGGCGGTACTCAGCGCCTGCCGCGCGCCGTAGGTAAATCCAAAGCGATGGATATGGTCTTGACCGCGCGCATGATGGACGCGGCAGAGGCCGAGCGTGCGGGATTGGTATCGAGAGTCGTCGCCGCCGACAAACTGATGGATGAAGCGATTGAGGCTGCGACCGTGATTTGTGGCATGTCCTTGCCGATGGTGATCATGGCCAAAGAGTCAGTGAATCGTGCCTTCGAGTCGTCATTGACCGAAGGTGTGTTGTTCGAACGCCGCCAGTTTCATGCTTGCTTTGCGACCGAAGATCAAAAAGAGGGAATGGCAGCTTTTGTAGAAAAACGCAAACCTAACTTTAAGCATCGCTAAGCAATCCTGGCGCTAAGCATCGCGAAGCCCAAAATAGTGTTGTATTTGTTTCAAATTACCCTTTGAACTTTCGGGGATAAGGGTTTGCATGGGTGCGTAAATGCCGATACAATGCTCTGGCTTTGCTGTGAGAGGGTAGTTTTGAAACTAGATTCCGCAGTTCAGGCCATCAAGCTAACCGATGCAGACCGACTGAAGATTGATGTTCGCGCTCGCCGTGAGCTTCTTTTTACTGTGGTGGCTCAGAGTTTGGTTGGTGTGTTTGTTGCATTGATATTTTTTGCGTTCGGTGGGGTTTCGGCGGCGCTGTCATCGTTGGCAGGTTCGGCCGCGTACTTAGTGCCAAATGCTGTCTTTGCATTGAGATTGTGGGTGGCAACCTACCGCCCAGGCGGCGCAAGCCCCGAAGTGTTTTTGATAGGTGAAATATTAAAGGTCGGTGCGGCAGTTGGTCTGTTGTGGCTGATCGCTCACTTAGGTGGTGAGCAGGTTAATTGGATAGCGGTGCTCGTGAGTTTAGTCGCGACGCTGAAGGGCTATATCGTGTTGATGATGTTTAAGGGCTCTTGGGCCAAGTGAATTTAAAGTAGAGATTAATATGGCTGCTGAAAGTAGCGCTTCTCCCCAAGCTGAATATATTCAGCACCATCTGGTGCATTACAACAGTATCGGCGAAAAGCAAACGCTGATCGCTGACTTTAACGTCATTAACTACGACACCATCTTTTGGTCGTTGTTGATGGGTGTGATTGCCTTGTTTGTGATGTGGCTTGCCGCTCGGCGGGCATCGGCTGGAGTTCCCGGTCGGTTGCAAAGCGCAGTCGAAATGCTGATCGACATGGTTGATCAGCAAGCTCGCAGCATTGTTCCAAGTGAAACCACACGCAAGTTTGTGTCGCCCTTGGCCTTGACAGTATTTGTCTGGATTATTTTGATGAATGCACTCGACTTGGTACCAGTCGATTTGCCTCATTACGTATTCCACCTTTTAGGGAT
Organism: Candidatus Methylopumilus sp.; assembly: GCA_021738045.1. Lineage (GTDB taxonomy): Bacteria > Pseudomonadota > Gammaproteobacteria > Burkholderiales > Burkholderiaceae_B > Zwartia. Next base: position 9,284 of record JAIPCU010000006.1, read on the forward strand.
TGGGCTACAGGTCACTGATCCGTTGCATTACCACCGCATTTTGCCGACGGCCGATTTGAATGCCCCGATGGGCATGGCCTTAGGTGTACTGCTTCTGATGTTTTATTACGGCATCAAGATCAAACATCCTTTGGGTTTTGTCAAAGAGCTATTCACTGCGCCCTTTCATGGTCACGGCGTGATGGTGATCGTTCTTGCGCCTGCAAACTTTTTGCTCAACTTGGTTGAGTATGCAGCAAAGTCTGTCTCGCTAGGCATGCGGTTGTTCGGCAATATGTTTGCCGGCGAACTCGTGTTTATGTTGATTGCGTTGCTCGGGGGCGCGTGGACAGGTTGGAACGCCATGAGCATCGGCTTGGGCGTTGGCCATATTCTGGCGGGCTCAGTTTGGGCGCTGTTTCATATTTTGATTGTCTTGTTGCAAGCATTTATCTTCATGATGCTTACGCTGGTGTATATCGGCCAGGCTCACGAAGGGCACTAAAACTGCTTAGTCTTTTACAAAGAGACTGTGTGGCGTGTGATTTGTAGTGATTTACTTAGTTTAATTTTTTATTTTTTTTAAATTTACTTAGATTTTAATCAAGGAGTTTTCATGACTAACGTCGCTATGGTAGCGCTGGCTTGCGCATTTATTATCGGCCTGGGTGCCTTGGGCGCCTGCATCGGCATTGGAATGATGGGTGGCAAGTACCTCGAAGCTTCAGCACGTCAGCCAGAACTGATGAACGCGCTTCAGACCAAAATGTTCTTGTTGGCTGGTTTGATTGACGCGGCATTCTTGATCGGCGTGGGTATTGCCATGTTGTTCGCCTTTGCGAACCCGTTCAAGTAAAGCGCTGTTTGTTCGATATTTTGTTAGATCGAACACCGACGCCGCCATCGTTTTGATTGGCGGCACATTTATCCAGTTTTATGCGGTTGTATACCGCTAGAACATAAGATGTAATAGGGAAACGACCGTGAATCTGAACGCGACGATCTTTTTCCAGATGATCGTGTTCTTTGTTTTAGCGTGGGTCACGATGAAGTTCATCTGGCCTCCTTTAACAAAGGCAATCGACGAGCGACGCCAAAAAATCGCTGAAGGCTTGGCTGCTGCCGAAAAAGGCAAAGCAGACTTGGCTCAGGCTCAGGCGCGCGTAAGTTTGATCGAAGCATCTGCGAAAACTAGCCTTCATGCGCGCATGACGGATGCAGAAAAACATGCAACCCAGATTATTGAGCAGGCTCGTGCCGAGGCTGAAGTTGAACGTGCGCGCATTTTGGCGCAGGCGAAACAAGATGCTGCTCAAGAGGTGATGCGTGCTCGCGATGCACTGCGCAATGACGTAGCCAATTTGGCTGTGAAAGGCGCCGAGCAAATCCTCAAGCGTGAAGTTAACGCAAGCGCCCACGCCGAGCTGCTGACACAGCTTAAGGCTCAGCTTTAAACCGAGGACGTTATGGCAGAACTTTCTACTGTTGCCCGCCCGTACTCTGAGGCTTTGTTCGCTGTTGCTAAAGCAGACAAGGGCGGTTTGGCTGCTTGGGGCGAACAGGTGCAGCGCTTAGCGTACGTGGCAGCTCAGCCTGATGTGCGATTGGCGATGGCTGATCCCCGTTTGAGTGACGAGCAGCGCGTCAGCATCTTTTTAAGCATGGTTCGGCCCGCAGTTGACAAACATTTTGAAAATTTTGTTGCGCTGTTGATGTCGAACGATCGCTTACTGTTGTTGCCGCAAATTGCCGAGCAGTTTGAAGCCCTTAAAGATACAGCTGAAGGTGTTGCGCAAGCTAACATTACCAGTGCTTTTCCGATGTCTGAAGATCAGGTTTCACAGCTTATTGCGCTGTTAGAGCCTAAATTTGGACTCAAGCTCAAGCCCCACGTGACTGTGGATGCCGCCTTGATTGGTGGTGTTCGCGTGCATGTGGGTGACCAAGTACTCGACACATCCGTGCAAGCCCAGTTAGTACGCATGCGCGACACGCTGGCGGCTTAACGTCAGTCAAAAGATTCCAGGAGTCTGAACATGCAACTCAATCCATCAGAGATTAGCGAAATTCTCAAGAGCCGAATCGAAGGTCTGGGCACTTCGTCCGACATTCGTACACAGGGAACGGTCGTTTCCGTAACCGACGGTATCACCCGTATTCATGGTCTGTCAGACGCGATGCAAGGTGAAATGCTTGAGTTTCCAAACAATGTGTTTGGATTGGCCTTGAACCTCGAGCGCGACTCTGTAGGCGCCGTGATTTTGGGCGACTACACCGGCATTTCTGAAGGCGATCCCGTCAAAACCACGGGTCGCATTCTTGAAGTCCCCGTTGGCCCCGAGCTGTTGGGGCGCGTGGTAAACGCTTTGGGCGTGCCAATCGATGGCAAGGGCCCAGTCAATGCGAAAGAAACCGACATCATCGAAAAAGTCGCACCGGGTGTGATTGCACGTCAGTCTGTGTCTCAGCCAATGCAAACCGGCTTGAAGTCAATTGATGCGATGGTGCCAATCGGACGCGGTCAACGTGAATTGATCATTGGCGATCGTCAAACGGGTAAAACCGCTGTTGCCGTTGATGCCATCATCAATCAAAAAGGTAAAAACGTTAAGTGTATTTACGTTGCTATTGGTCAAAAGGCCTCAACGGTTAACAACGTGTTGCGTAAGCTCGAAGAGCACGGCGCCATGGAATACACCACGATCGTGGCTGCAACAGCATCTGACTCGGCTGCAATGCAATATTTGTCGGCCTACGCAGGTTGCACAATGGGCGAGTATTTCCGGGATCGTGGCGAAGATGCACTGATTGTTTATGACGATCTGACCAAGCAGGCGTTTGCCTATCGTCAGGTATCACTGCTGCTGCGTCGTCCGCCAGGCCGCGAAGCCTACCCAGGCGATGTGTTTTATCTCCACTCACGTTTGCTTGAACGTGCTGCACGTGTAAACGAGGCATATGTCGAGAAGTTCACAAAAGGTGCTGTAAAAGGTAAAACTGGCTCATTGACAGCCTTGCCAATTATCGAGACGCAAGCAGGTGACGTGTCTGCCTTCGTGCCGACTAACGTGATTTCGATTACTGACGGCCAGATCTTTCTTGAAACCGACTTGTTTAACGCTGGTGTGCGTCCAGCGATTAACGCCGGTATTTCGGTCTCACGTGTGGGTGGTGCGGCTCAAACGAAGATCATTAAAAAGCTTTCTGGCGGTATTCGTACCGACCTTGCGCAGTATCGCGAGCTAGCAGCTTTCGCGCAGTTTGCGTCTGACCTAGATGACGCGACTCGGCGTCAGCTCGAGCGCGGCAAGCGCGTGGTTGAGCTCTTGAAGCAGCCGCAGTACCAGCCTTTGCAGGTCTGGGAGCTTGGCGTCATCTTGTTCGCTGCGAATAATGGCTACCTTGACGATGTAGAAGTTTCGAGAGTTCTGCCTTTTGAGAAAGGTCTGAAAGACCATCTCAAAAACAAAAATGCCGCGATGGTCGAGCGCATTGAAAGTTCAAAAGAATTGTCTAAGGATGACGAAGCTGAACTCGTTGCTGCATTGGTTGAGTTTAAAAAGCACGGCACGTTCTAACGAACCCGCTATCGGATCATTGCAGACAGTGACTGCAATGATCCAAAGCAAATGGTCTGATACCTGAATGCAGGTCTGACACAGGAAGCGAAATGGCAGGAATTAAGGAAATTCGTAATAAGATCAAGAGCGTGCAAAACACGCGCAAGATCACAAAGGCCATGGAAATGGTGGCCGCCTCGAAGATGCGTAAGGCGCAAGAGCGTATGCGCGCGGGTCGGCCCTATGCCACTAAGGTTCATGCGATTGCTTCGCACTTGATGCAGGCAAATCCCGAGTACACGCACCCCTATTTGGTCGAGCGTTCAGAGCTCAAAGCGGTCGGGATCGTTGTGGTTTCAACCGACAAGGGTCTTTGCGGTGGTCTGAATACAAATATCATGCGTTTGGTGCTTGCGCGTACGCGCGAGTTCAACGATAAAAATATTCGAACCCAGTTCACCGCCTTCGGAAACAAAAGTTTGGGTGTGTTGACACGCATGCGGGCTGAAGTCGTATCGCAAGCCATCGGATTGGGCGATAAGCCTGAGCTCGACCGTCTGATCGGAGCTGTTAAAGTCCAGTTAGATGACTTTTTGGCAGGTCGCATTGATGCTGTTTACATTGCGACCAATCGCTTCTTGAACACCATGAAGCAAGAACCAACGTTTGTTCGTTTGCTGCCGTTACCTGGCAAATTAGCAGATCCCTATAACTTGGCTTCGGCGACTGCGGTTGTAAATAGCGAAAGCGAAACGGCAGAGCACGGCTGGGATTACATCTACGAGCCTGATGCTCAAACAGTCATCGACGAATTATTGCAACGCTACGTCGAAGGCCTTGTGTATCAAGGTGTCGCAGAAAGTATGGCCTCAGAGCAATCTGCCCGGATGGTGGCGATGAAAGCCGCTTCGGACAATGCGAAGAAGGTAATCGGTGACCTGCAACTTGTCTTTAACAAGACACGTCAGGCTGCTATTACGAAAGAAATTTCAGAAATCGTGGGGGGCGCCGCGGCCGTCTAGTGGTTTAGATTGCTTCCCGGTATCCCATCAGAATTTACAAAGTAAGGATCAGACATGAACAACGGAACCATCGTTCAGTGCATCGGCGCAGTGGTGGATATTCAGTTTCCCCGCGATCACATGCCAAACATCTATGAGGCGCTTCGCCTGACAGATGAATCTTCAGCCTTTGCTGAAAAGGGCTTGACCTTCGAGGTCCAGCAGCAGCTGGGCGACGGCGTTGTCCGTACTATTGCACTCGGACCAAGCGATGGTCTGCGTCGTGGTATGGCTGTTGCTAAAACAGGCGCACCAATTTCGGTGCCAGTGGGTGTAGGCACCTTGGGTCGTATCATGGACGTTTTAGGACGCCCAATTGATGATGCTGGTCCAATCCAAAGTGAAGAGCGTCGTGCCATTCACCAAAATGCACCAAAATTTGATGAGCTGTCTCCCTCAGTTGAGTTGCTCGAAACGGGCATCAAGGTGATTGACTTGGTCTGCCCCTTTGCTAAAGGCGGTAAGGTCGGTCTGTTTGGTGGCGCGGGTGTGGGTAAAACCGTGAACATGATGGAACTCATCAACAACATCGCAAAGCAACACAGCGGTTTGTCAGTATTTGCTGGCGTGGGTGAGCGTACTCGCGAAGGTAACGACTTCTATCACGAGATGGAAGAGTCAAACGTGCTTGATAAAGTGGCGATGGTGTTTGGCCAGATGAACGAGCCCCCAGGAAACCGTTTGCGCGTAGCGCTGACCGGCCTCACCATGGCTGAGAAGTTTCGCGACGAAGGCCGTGACATTCTGTTCTTTGTGGATAATATTTATCGCTACACCTTGGCCGGTACTGAAGTATCTGCGTTGTTGGGTCGTATGCCTTCTGCTGTGGGTTATCAACCAACACTTGCAGAAGAAATGGGTAAGTTGCAAGAGCGTATTACTTCGACTAAGCAAGGGTCGATCACCTCGGTACAAGCGGTGTATGTGCCGGCCGATGACTTGACTGACCCATCTCCTGCAACGACTTTCCAGCACTTGGATTCTACGGTTGTGTTGTCGCGTGATATTGCTGCGCTTGGTATTTATCCAGCGGTCGATCCACTCGACTCAACGAGTCGTCAGCTTGATCCACACGTGGTGGGTGAAGAGCATTACAACGTGGCGCGTGGAGTTCAGCAAACGTTGCAACGCTATAAAGAATTGCGTGACATTATTGCGATTTTGGGTATGGATGAGTTGTCGCCTGAAGACAAGCAAGCAGTTGCTCGTGCTCGTAAGATTCAGCGCTTCTTGTCGCAACCTTTCCATGTGGCCGAAGTGTTTACGGGTTCGCCTGGTAAATATGTTCCTCTGTCCGAAACCATTCGTGGTTTCCGTATGATCGTCGAAGGCGAGTGCGATGCACTTCCCGAGCAGGCGTTCTACATGGTCGGGTCGATCGACGAAGCCTTCGAGAAAGCCAAGAAACTCCAATAAGGATCTATCATGGCTACCATCAAAGTCGACGTTGTCAGTGCAGAAACATCTCTGTACTCGGGCGATGCTAAGTTTGTAGTACTGCCCGGTGAGTCGGGTGAGCTGGGTATTTTGCCCGGTCACACTCCGCTGATTTCGCGCATTCGGCCTGGTTTGGTGCGCATTGTTCTTGAAGATAATTCTGAAGAGAGTATTTTCGTGGCGGGCGGTTTGCTAGAAGTACAGCCAGGGCACGTCACTGTGCTGTCTGATACGGCTATTCGCGGTGGCGATCTTGACGAGTCGAAGGCCGAAGCGGCGCGCTTGGCAGCTCAGGATGCCTTGCGTAACGCTAAAGATCAGGCCAGCATGGATGTGGTCAAAGCAGAACTCGATATGTTGGCGGCGCAAGCCTCAGCTGCTCGTCGTATTCGTGAGTTGACCAACAAGCATTAACTGCAGCGCTTGCTGCTGCCGGTGGTAACGCAGTCGCAGTCACAAACGCGCCCCTAGGGATCACTAGTGGCGCGTTTTTTTTTTATCCATTTGCACGACATAAGGTTTGGAGCCATGCACTCCGTCGACGCAACCCCTCGTCTTCGTTAGTCGCAAAGTCACCCAGCGCCATCCCTTGTCGTAAATCTGCGGATGCGTTAACTCCGACTATTCTTCAAGGCATATCAAGCCTAGCCTAACGGTTTTTGCTTGGAGAAAAACGATGCGACAACAAATAGACTGCGCGGTGTTGAGGCTAGCTGCTCACCATGTGTGGCTTGAAGACGTGTTAGACGGAGCGGCGCCCGCTTTAACTCGTGTGAGATTACATCAGCTCGAATGGGAGGCGGGACAAGACCTCGAGATCAATCCAAAGGACGTTGTGACCTTGCCAGTGCAAGCGCTTGCTCAGGCTAGCGTTAGCCTAAGACGGTTTGATTTGTGCTTGCTGCCGGTCTCGATCGATACGCTGGCTTGGACGCGACAAGCGCTGGCAAGGATCCCACGCGGACCCTTTTTACCGCTCGTCGGAATCTTTCAAAACTTGAAATCTGCCGCCATGCAAGATTTACTCGAACTTGGCGTATCTGACTTTGTGAGATTGCCCTTGTGCCTTGACGAGTTTCGGGCGCGCGTGCTTACGACGGTCTCGCGCGTGCCAAGACCAGGCATATTGCGTGAGCCTGAGGCTAGCTACAGTGCGCCTGAATCACCAAGTGCGGGAGCTGCACCTAGCTACAAATCCTCATCCATTGATCAGGGGCAAGGCTTGACTGGCACATCCGCTGTATGCACAACTGCCCACGGTTCGCGAGTGTTTATGAGTGCCAAGCCAGTCAAGGCGAGCGCTACCCGTGGCGTTGAGCGTCAACCCCTTCAAAGTGCAATTGCTTTTAACACTATGCATCATCAGCCTGACCCGTTAGGTTCTTTTCGTGACGCAAAAAATAGCTTGGTGAGTCATTTTGAGCGCACCTATATCACTCAGGCGTTAATCAAACATAGCGGAAACATTGCAATGGCGGCACGAGCATCAAATAAACACAGGCGAGCCTTTTGGGCGTTGATGCGTAAACATGACATTGCCGCTGAACTGTACCGAGAAGGCGACAACGAAGATTGACATCCCCCCAGCCCTAAAGGCCGAGGCAATCCACGCACTCCGGTAAAATGATCGTCTGATAATCGCGAGGCTAGGCATGACGCATGCCTAGCGCGTGACTTTAAAAAGGAACTCTGTGGGCGCTACACCATTACAAAACGATGTATTTTTGCGCGCGCTCAAACGTGAAGCGGTTCCGTACACGCCAACCTGGTTGATGCGACAGGCGGGGCGTTACTTGCCTGAATACAACGCGACTCGTGCACGCGCCGGCTCGTTCATGGGGCTGGCACAGAGCCCGAGTTATGCGGCTGAAGTGACGCTGCAGCCTCTAGAGCGGTTTAATCTTGACGCGGCTATATTATTTTCAGATATCTTGACGGTTCCTGATGCAATGGGGCTAGGCCTCTCGTTTGCTCAGGGTGAAGGCCCTAGGTTTGCACATCCGGTACGCACAGAGCAAGACGTCAACAAGCTTGAGGTGCCCGACCTAGCAAAGCTGCAATATGTTTTCGATGCAGTCAGCTTGATACGAACTGAGTTAGATGGGCGTGTGCCACTGATCGGTTTTGCGGGTAGCCCGTTCACCGTTGCCTGCTACATGGTCGAAGGCAAGGGCAGCGACGACTATCGTTTAATTAAAAGTATGCTCTACGGGCGCCCTGATTTGTTGCACCGTATCTTGCAAATTAACTCTCAAACAACAGCACAATATTTAAACGCCCAAATTAAAGCGGGCGCTCAGACCGTCATGATTTTTGACAGCTGGGGCGGCGTCCTCGCAGATCAACTGTTTCAGCAATTTTCACTAAACTACACCCGTCAGGTGGTGCAGCAGCTCATTAAAGAACACGAGGGGCGTGCTGTCCCCGCGATCGTCTTCACTAAGGGTGGCGGGCAATGGCTTGAGCAAATAGCTGCCTGCGGAGCCGATGCGGTGGGACTTGACTGGACTGTCGACCTCAGCCTCGCCCGTAAGCGCGTGTCAGATTCAGTTGCTTTTCAAGGTAACCTCGACCCAATGGCACTTTTTGGGGGTGAGGCTGCAATTCGCACAGAAGTGCGCCGTGTGCTTGCGGCATATGGTGAGGTTGGGCGTGGTGGACATGTGTTTAATCTTGGCCATGGTATTTCACAATTCACGCCACCCGAAGCTGTTGCCGTGTTGGTAGACGAAGTTCGAGCCTATAGCCCACAGTTTCACGGTGATTGCCGCTAGAGCTAACAACGGCGTGCTTTTTGAGGTGATTTCGCTCGAAAACCCTTGTGAAATAGCGATATTTTTTGTAGGTTATGCACAAAATTTGTAAAGTTAGTAAAACCCCTAAAATTATAATAATTACTTTGAAAAATATATTGTATCTATATGAATAAAAAGAATAAAAGTGATTTTTTCTAATTAGACGATGCTGCAATGTAGTTCTAAATTGTGCAATACCTTTTTTAAATAATCGAGTTTTCCCCAAAGTTATCCACAGGATCTAAAAATTATTTCAAAAGCCCTGTATCTCAGTGCTTTAGTGCATTAAAAGAGAAACCACTTTAACTACATGGCTGATATCATTCCAAGTGAGTGCATCCAGGCGAGCGCTACGGTACGGTGGGTTCGGGTTGCGCTAGACGTGCCTTTAGCCGATTTATATGACTATCGTTCTAACGAGGCTGTGGTTGTAGGCGATCGAGTCATTGTTGCCTTCGGGCGGCGCAAGATGATTGGCGTGGTCGTTGGCTTGCCAGAGGTGCCCGGCTGTGACCCGAGCAAGGTCAAAGACGTGCTGGCCGTGTTGAAAGATATCGCGCCTTTAAGCTCAAGTTGGCTGCATTTCGCGACTTTCGCAGCTGAATATTATCAACGGCCCTTAGGTGAAGTGATTTTGCCGGCACTGCCGATGCCCCTGCGTAGCGTGCCCTCGTATCAGGGCAAGCGCTCAGGCGCTGGCCCCGTTGTGCGTCTTGCTAAGCGCCGCGCTTCTCAGCAAGAGGCCACGGCAACCTCAGTCGTGCCTCAACTGAACAGCCAGCAAGAACAAGCGGTCACAGCGCTCATTGCTGCAAAGGGCTTCAAAACCTTTTTGCTCTATGGGGTGACCGGAAGCGGCAAAACCGAGGTGTATCTTCATGCGGCCGCACAGACCTTGGCGCTCGGTAAACGCGTGTTGATGTTGGTGCCTGAGATTAATCTCACGCCTCAATTTGAGCGGTCATTACGGGCGCGTCTTGAGCCTGTAGCGGGCGTGAACGGTGTTGCAGTCATGCACAGTGCTCTGTCGGATGGAGAGCGCCTACGCGCTTGGTTGCGTGTACAAAGCGGCGAGGCTCGTATCGTGCTTGGTACTCGTTTAGCCATCTTTGCACCGCTTGACGACCTCGGGTTGATCGTTGTTGATGAAGAGCATGATCCCTCGTATAAACAACAGGATGGGTTGCGTTACTCGGCGCGAGACCTTGCGGTCTGGCGGGCGCATGATTTGGGCATCCCAGTCGTATTGGGGTCTGCGACCCCATCACTTGAGAGCTGGGCCAACGCTGAAAAATCAATCTATCAAAGGCTGGATCTACCTGCGCGCGCACGCGCGGTGACCTTACCCTCGGTGCGTCTGGTCGATACGCGACGCCTGCAGATGGATCACGGCTTGTCGCCCCATCTTGTAGACGCCATGCGCGCGAGGCTTGCAAACAACGAACAAGTATTGATATTTTTAAACCGTCGGGGCTACGCACCTGCATTGCATTGCAATTCGTGCGGGTGGGTGAGTCAGTGCACACGCTGTACAACTTTTACTGTGTTGCATCGACTGACGGCGCAACGCGCGCAACTGCACTGTCATCATTGTGGCCTGGCACAAAATGTGCCAAAGGCGTGTCCAGATTGTGGAGATCAAGATTTACAGCCGATGGGTCGAGGTACGCAAAGGGTCGAAGCGCATCTCGCCGAGCTGTTTCCGGGCGCGCGGGTGGTACGAATTGACGCGGACAGCACTCGAAAAAAAGGCTCAGCCCAAGCCCTCTTTGCGAGCGTGCATGCCGGTGAGGTGGATATTTTAGTGGGTACGCAGATGGTAGCCAAGGGTCATGACTTTGCGAATCTTGGCTTAGTTGGAGTGCTGAACGCCGATGCGATGTTGTTTTCGCAAGACTTTCGGGCGCCAGAACGTTTGTTCGCACAACTGATGCAGGTTGCGGGGCGTGCGGGCCGCCATAGCGGTCACGGCGAGGTGATTGTCCAAACCGGCTACCCAGAGCAAGCGGTGTATCAGGCGCTGCTAAAGCACGATTACGCTGGCTTTGCGCGACATTCATTACAAGAGCGGCAAGCGGCTGCGTTGCCGCCTTTTTCGTATCAGGCTTTGCTAAGCGCTGAAGCGCGCGAACTCACGCCAGCGCTTGATTTTTTGCGTGGTGCCCGTGAGTTAGCTAGCGAATTATCCGCCCACTATCAGACAGAAGTTGTACTCACCTTGTATGACCCCGTACCGTTACGCATCGTGCGCGTCGACAATATGTGTCGGGCGCAGCTATTGCTCGAATCTACCAATCGCCCTGCGTTGCAATCTCTATTGCGACACTGGCTTAAATTACTACCTGAGCAGCCTGACGCCCGTCGCGTGCGGTGGCAGCTTGAGGTAGATCCACTCGAGATCTGATTCGGCGCTATGTCAACGTTTGCCACAAATGGTTTGAACCCAACGCAGCGTGAAGCTGTGCTGTATCTTGATGGCCCTTGTCTGGTCTTGGCGGGTGCCGGCTCAGGTAAAACGCGGGTGATTACACAAAAGATCGCATACTTGCTGCGCGACTGCGACTATAAGGCCCGTAACGTGGTGGCGTTGACCTTCACGAATAAAGCCGCCCGCGAGATGGATGATCGCGTGAAGCGCTTGGTCGATCCGGCTCTAGCCAAAGGGCTCACCATCAGTACCTTCCACTCGCTTGGTGTTCGCATCCTGCGCGAAGAGGCGCAGCATGCGGGCCTTAAGCCGCAGTTTTCGATTTTTGACTCTGATGACGCGATGGCGATCGTACAAGATTTATTGGCGACGACCGATCGCGCACGCCTGCGCGCTGTGCAGCAAACGATTTCGCTTTGGAAAAATGGCTTGATTGACCCCGACGCAGCGGCTGCCGTGGCTGCGAGCGCCAGCCAAGTCGAGGCAGCACGCGTGTATCGTAGCTATAACGCGACGCTCGCTGCTTATCAGGCTGTGGACTTCGATGATTTGATCGCGTTACCCGCGCAAATTTTTGAGCGAGAGGTTGAGGTGCGGGAGAAATGGCAAAAACGCGTACGCTATTTATTGGTCGATGAATATCAAGATACGAACGTCTGTCAGTATCGCTTGGTGCAGTGGTTAACGGGTCCCCGTGCCATGTTTACCGCTGTGGGTGACGACGATCAGGCTATTTATGCGTGGCGGGGCGCAACCATCGAAAACCTTGCGAAGCTCACCACGGATTACCCTCACATTCGATTGGTCAAGCTCGAGCAGAACTATCGCTCAAGCCAAAGTATTTTGGTTGCTGCAAATCACGTGATTGCAAAGAACCCAAAATTATTTGAAAAAAAATTATGGTCAGAGCATGGCACAGGCGATGCGATTAGTGTGACAGCTATGCCAAACGATGAGGCTGAAGCCGAAAACGTCGCAATGAAAATTTCGGCGGCCCGCTTTGAAAAACAGGCCTCTTGGAAAGATTTCGCAATTTTGTATCGCGGTAATCATCAGGCAAGAATTGTCGAACAAGCGATGCGCAATTTGCATATTCCGTACTCAATTTCGGGCGGGCAAAGTTTTTTTGATAAGGCGGAAGTGCGAGATATTCTGGCTTACTTGCGCTTGATTGCCAACGAAGAGGATGATCCCGCCTTTATTCGCGCAGCCACGACGCCAAAGCGAGGTATCGGTCAGGTCACGCTGCAAACGCTCGGTCAATATGCCGGTGAGCGAAAAATCTCATTGTTTGAAGCGGTCTTTGAGATGGGGCTTGAGTCACGCTTGAATACACGTCAGCTTGAGCCGCTGCGTCATTTCGGCGACTTTATTGTCAGGATTCAAATGCGGGCTGGGCATACAGCAGCTGGCCAAACGGTGAAGGCCGCTGAACCTGCAGGTGTGATTCTTGATGATTTGCTGAGCACCATTCAGTATGAGCGCTATTTGTATGACATGCTAGATGAAAAGCCTGCACAAAATCGTTGGCAAAACGTTTTAGAGTTGGTGGGGTGGCTTAAGCGTAAAGCCGAAGCTGATAGCATGGGCCTACTTGATCTGGTTCAGCACGTTGCCTTGGTCACCATGCTTGAACGCAGCGAAGAGCAAGAGCAAGACGCAGTGAAACTGTCGACCTTGCATGCATCAAAGGGGCTTGAATACCCTCATGTGTATTTGCTGGGCGTTGAAGAGGGACTTTTGCCGCATCTTGGTCGCGACGATGAAGAGGTTGAGCCCGCTCGGGCTGCTGATGCTTTAGTGTCACGAATACAGGAAGAGCGCCGGCTGATGTACGTTGGCATTACGCGCGCGCAACGCAGTTTGCACTTGAGTTGGTGTCAGAAGCGTCGTCGAGCGCGCGAAGATCTTGTGCGCGAGCCGTCTCGGTTTATCGAAGAAATGGGTTTGTCGGTGGCGCTTGATCAAAAGCCCGTCGAAACCATGAGCCCTAAAAGTCGCCTTGATGCGCTGAAGGCAATGTTAAATAAAACTGTTGCGCCCTAACGCCTAGTTAGCGTTCGGGCTGCGCAATTACCCCAACATTATTTTGCGGGGGCTACGGGTGCAACGGGGTCAGGAAAGTTTGAACCAGCAGCGTTAGTCATGTAAACCACAGCGCGGGTAATCTCAAAATCATCAAGCGATGGATTGCCGCCCTTTGCAGGCATGGCATTTTTGCCTTTGACGACACTGAGTACCATCGCGTCTAAGCCCGTTTTGATTGAGGCAGCCCAGGCCGTCGTGTCGCCAAACTTGTGGGCGCCGGCAACACCAGCCGTGTGACAGCCTGCACAAACGGCCTTATATACCTGTTCGCCAGTTTTGAAGACCTTCGGGCCGCTGGCATCGACGACTTCAAGCTTTGCAACGGGTGCGATCCGTTTGGCCGTTGCTTCGGGGCCCAACGCATCTGAGCCGGCCACAGGTGCATTGCCTGCTGCCACCATATTGACGAGCAGGATGATGATAATAATTGGCACCACCAAGGCGAGCACAACGATCGTGATCAATTGCTTAGGCGTTTTGATGGGTGAACTATGTTCTTCGTGTTGTTGCGTGTCGCTCATGACCAAGTCCTGCATGTCTTCGCCGAGTTGACCAACCCCTCAGTATCGGTAACTGAAACGCTGTCCAACCAGGCGGCTGGATTAAAGTGGTGTAACTGCTTTCGTGTAAACCCTCGGATTATAGCGGGATCGGCTCTACTCGGGGTATCGTCGGGCGGTGTTCTTGGCTACCGCTATAATCTCGCCTCTTGCGCCCGTAGTTCAATGGATAGAATAAGAGTTTCCGAAACTCTCGATACAGGTTCGATTCCTGTCGGGCGCACCAAATTTTGGCTCTTCTTAGTTACGATTGACTCGGGTGCTTCAGTGCTCGATGAAAACGAGCCACATATTCATCAAAGTCTTCGATATCGCTAGCCTCAAGGGCCACTTGGTCGACCAAAGACTTCTCAGCCTGCTTGGATGCCAGCACTCGTTCAGCCGGGTTCAGGCCAGTTTTGCGCAATCTTTGAGCATGCGCGCTGCTTTGCTCTAGCGCATAGTCTTGATAGGACATGCCCGACGTCTTTAAATGCGCTAGAACACGAGCTGATGGGGTAGCCTCTAGGTCGAGAATTTTTTCGCGCTGTGCAGAAACCGACTGGGCGTAGCGGGTGTCTCCCAAGGCGCCATCAAGGGTCTCGGCGCAGAGGCCAATCTGCTCAAGTAACTGCTCAGCCCAGTTTGCCAGCGATAGTTCTTTGCCTTGGTATTTGAGTTGCAAGCCGGGCAGGCGCCCCTGTTTGACCACGCTGGCAAAGTTACTGGCGCTTTCGGGGCACCAACCACTGTCGGCAAAGGGTGGGCTATCTTGAATCGCACAAAATAGTAAAAAAGCGTCAACAAATCTTGCTGTTTGCCCAGCAATACCCAAGGGCTCTGTTGGGTCGATGTCGAGGCAGCGTACCTCGACGTACTGGATGCCACGCTCGGCGAGCGCCGTAATGGGTCGTTCGCAGGGGCCAGTTGTGCGCTTGGGTCTGATGCTTGAATAAAACTCATTTTCGATTTGCAGCACATTGGTATTGAGCTGGATCCATTGACCGTCGTGCCGAGTGCCAATTTTTTGATAATCGGGCCATGGGGTTGTGACGGCGTCGTAGAGCCGTTCTAAGAACATCGGGAGATCGTTGTAGCAAAGCTTTAAGCTGGCTTGGGCCTTGTTTTGGTAACCGAGGTCGCTCATGCGTAAGCTGGTTGCATAGGGAAGATAAAGGGTGTGATCCCCGAGCGACGCTAAGCCAGCGGTCTGCCCCCGCAAAAAGTCGCGTGACACCGCGGGTGACGCGCCAAACAAGTACATGAGTAACCAGCTGTAGCGCGTGAAATTACGGATCAGCGAGATATAACCGGTAGAGCGCCTATCTTTGGCGTCGGTTTGAGGCAGATCGAGTGCGCTCCAAAACGACTCATCAAAAGAAAAGTTGTAATGCACCCCGGCGATACATTGCATTGTTTTGCCGTAGCGCTGTGCGAGCCCTCGTCGATAAACGTGCTTGATCATTCCGGTATTCGAGGTGCCGTACCAAGCGATCGGGATGTCAGCTTCAGCTGGCAGGTGCGCTGGCATTGAGTGATTCCAGAGCAGTTCGTCATGCAGGTTGGTCGCAACTACGCGATGCACCTGATCGAGTTCGCTCATTAAAGCGTCGACATTTTTGTGAGTGCCGGTAATGAGCTCAAGCAACGCTTCTGAGTAGTCAGTCGTGATGCTAGGGTGTGTGAGCGCCGAGCCAAGTACCGTTGGGTGTGGCTTGGTGGAAAGCAGCCCCTGTTGGTCAACCCGCAAGCCTTCTTTTTCGATCCCACGCAGCGACTGCCCCAAAATTGTTGGGTTGGCTTGTAGTTGGGCCAAATGTTTGTACAGGGTTGAGGTCACGGGCGATCCTAATGCAAAGCAAAAGCTGATTTTAAGGGAATTGCGAGGTGATCATTTTCTGGGCAGTTAGACCGCCTCCTCAACCCGAGAGACGGGGTTTGACGCGCCCGTCGATCAGGGACAATATGACGGGCGAAGGTTGTAATCTGAAATAAAACAACGGTCTCAAATAAATAATGGTTAAAGTTAAAGTTAAAGTTCTATTAGTGCTGTTCTGCCTATTTTGGCTGGTGGCCTGTACCCCTGAGTACAACTGGCGTGAACTCACCGTCGCAGACGATCGCGCGGTGGTGATGTTTCCGTCGCGGGTAAAAACCGAGCAGCGCACGATTCAAGTCGACGGTCTCGAGCTGGTGTTTTCGCTGACCTCTGCCGCGGTTGATCAGTCTGTGTTTTCGGTGGGCTATGCGCCCTTAAGCTCGACGCTTGACTCTGCCCAAACTGAACGACTGGTGCAGGCGTTTGCGACGGCATTAGCCGCGCGAGTCGGTCAGCCACTTGTGCCGCAGGCGTTAAAGGGTGAGGTGTTTGAGCTTGAATCCGTGGTGGCAGGTCAACCCTCGCGCTTGCTGGGTCGAGTCTTGATACACCGAGGCATGTTGATTCAGGCGGTTGTGTCGGGCCCCAAAAAGTCATTATCAAAAGAGAACGCGACCGAATTTATGCGCTCGTTGGTTCTGCGATAGAGGCAAGAGCTGCAGAGGGCTCTTTAGTGGCAGTCGCCGGTCGAGCAGGTGAGCCATGCAACAGATTTTGCCGCAGCGCTAGCGCGACCGCAGCTTGCCGGCCGTAAACATTGAGTTTTCGGCAAGCGTTTAACAAGTGAAAATTGATTGTTCGTTCGCTGACACCCAAAATGATGGCGGTCTCCCAGCTAGTTTTGCCAAATGACACCCATTCGAGGCATTCGAGTTCTCTTTCTGAGAGCTTTGGTAGGGTCATGAGGTATCTGGCTCCTGCAGCTGCTAATTTCAAGTGCACAGTGTGCCTTGAACCCAAGAGTCTGGTAACTCGCAAAACCCCTGTAAAACGATAAAAATTTGTAGCCAATTGTAAGAAATTGGGACGGAACTGATTCGAATTGTTAGCAATGTATGTGTATGTACGCGGTAAGCGTCTCGCAATGCTAGAATTTGCCTGAGTTGGCGCCGATTTGCTCGATCCGCTTGCGGGCGCCTCATAAATCCCGCTAAAGAAGGTCCGTATGACCAAACAGTTCGTTTCACAAGACGCGCATGCTGCAAAGACGCCCACCGAAGCTGAGGTGGGTTCAGTTGGCGTTGTGCATACCCAGTTTTTGCAATTTCACGAGCCTCTGCCTTTGAGCAGTGGGCAAACGATTAACGCTTATGAACTAGCGATTGAAACTTACGGTACGCTCAATGCCGAGGCTAGCAACGCGGTATTGGTGTGTCACGCGTTGAACGCCTCGCACCATGTTGCGGGTCGCGCCGCCGACAACCTTGAAGATATTGGCTGGTGGGATAATTTGGTGGGCCCTGGTAAACCTGTCGACACCAATGTATTTTTTGTGATTGGCATCAATAATTTGGGTTCGTGTTTTGGTTCGACCGGTCCTGCCTCAATTCGACCCGAGACAGGCAAGCCTTGGGGTGCTGCGTTTCCGGTGTTGACCGTTGAGGACTGGGTGCGCGCACAGGCGCGTGTGGCCGACAAACTCGGTATTCAGCGGTTTGCTGCAGTCATGGGGGGCTCGCTTGGTGGCATGCAGGCACTCAGTTGGGCAATCACGTTGCCCGAGCGGGTTGCGCACTGTGTGGTGGTTGCGTCGACACCCAGGTTATCGGCACAAAATATTGCGTTTAACGAAGTCGCACGGCGCGCGATTATTACTGACCCCGAGTTTCACGGGGGTGACTATTACGCACACAAGACGGTGCCTCGCCATGGTCTGTCGGTGGCCCGTATGGTCGGTCACATCACCTATTTGTCAGACGATGACATGGCTGAAAAATTTGGACGAACTCAACGCGAACCTGCTGCTGGCGGGGCGTTTCATTACGGCTATGGTGTCGAATTTGAGGTCGAGTCTTATTTGCGCTATCAGGGCGAAAAATTTTCACGCTATTTTGATGCCAACACGTATTTGCTGATCACTCGCGCACTTGATTATTTTGATCCTGCGCGTACGACCAACGGCGATTTGGCTAAAGCGCTGGCGCCAGCGACCGCAGATTTTTTATTGATCTCGTTTACGACGGATTGGCGCTTTGCCCCTGCCTGCTCGCGAGAAATCGTACAGGCTTTGCTAAAAAATGAGCAGGCTGCAACCTACGCTGAAATAGATGCGCCGCATGGCCACGATGCTTTTTTGCTGGATGATGCTCGGTATCACGGGCTGATGCGGGCATACTTTTTGCGTATCGCTGCGACACTGACAGAGGTCACTTCTGAGCTTGGGGTGCAACCATGAGTCACGAGACAAACGCCACGAGTCGGGCATCGGCAGTCGTCCAAACGCTTGCGACACGTCAGGCATCCTCAACAGGTCAGGTTCGCTTGGTCAGTGAGATGTCAACGCCCCAAGTCGCAGATCTGCGGGGTGATCTTGCCCGTATCGCGCAATGGGTGCAGCCCCAAACACGCGTGCTTGATTTGGGCTGCGGCGATGGAACCTTGCTTGCCCACCTCAAGCGCAGCAAAAGCGTACAGGGAATTGGGGTCGAAATTAGTGATGAGCGTGTGTTGAGCTGCGTGCAACGCGGTGTGCATGTTATTCAGCAGAACCTCGAAGATGGTTTGGCCATGTTTGATGATCAGCAGTTTGATACGGTGGTGCTGTCCCAAACACTACAGTCGATGCACAACACTGAGCATATCCTCAGAGAAATGACGCGTGTCGCGCGTGAAGCGATTGTGTCCTTCCCCAATTTTGGTTATTGGCCGCATGGCTGGTCGATACTGTTAGGGCGCATGCCGGTGACAGGGCAAATGCCCTACGACTGGCACGACACGCCTAATATTCACTTGTGTACGTTGAAGGATTTTGAACGTCTTTCGTTGAAATTGGGTTTCAGTATTCTTGAGCGCGCAACCTTTAATGACGAGCGCGAGGTAAAGTTTTTGGCGGGTTGGCGCAGTACTCTCGCGGCCTATCGGTTTACGGCCGACCGCTCTACGCCATCACGCTCCCGCGCATGACGACTCCTGCGACTCCTGCGACGACACCGGTTGCGGCATCAAAGCTGTACACCAGTCGACGTGTTGCACCGTTGCTTGCGCTTGGCTTTGCCAGCGGTTTGCCTTTGGCCTTAACCGGCGGCACTTTGCAGGCTTGGGCCACAATTGAACAAGTCTCGCTTCAAGAGATTGGGTTCTTAACTTTAGTGGGCACAGCCTACACCTTGAAGTTTTTATGGGCGCCCCTGATTGACCGTTATGCACCGCCATGGCTTGGACGCAGGCGAGGTTGGATGGTATTGATGCAGGTGTTGTTGGCCTTGGGGATGTTGGCCATGGGGTGTCTTTCGCCCGGTCAAAGTTTGTTACCTTTGGCGTTGCTTGCAGTCTTTGTCGCGTTTTGTTCGGCCACGCAAGATATTGCCTTTGATGCCTACCGTAGCGACGTTCTGCGCAAAGATGAGCGTGGTGCGGGGGCGGCGCTCTCGGTTTTGGGATACCGCTTGGCGATGCTGGTGTCGGGCGGCTTGGCGTTGATCATTGCAGATCAATGGCTCGGCTGGGGGGCGACCTATATGCTGATGGGGGGCTTAATGTTGTTGGTCGCGTTAGCAAGCTTTTGGGCACCCGAGCCCGAGGTGCCCGCGCAAATGCCGCGCTCTTTGCGAGAGGCTGTGATCGAACCTTTCCGCGAATTTTTTGGGCGACCCGAAGCCATTACCGTTTTGGTGCTTATTGTTTTGTATAAGTTGGGTGACGCGTTTGCGGGTGCGCTATCCACCACTTTTTTAATTCGTGCGGCAGGCTATACCGCCACTGAAGTCGGCACGGTCAATAAATTGTTAGGGTTGGCATCCACCATCGTGGGCGCCTTGGCAGGCGGCGCGTTGATGGCGCGTTTGGGTTTGTATCGTTCGTTGATGTTCTTTGGGGTGTTGCAGGCGGTGTCAAACTTGGGCTTTTGGGTGATCTCGGTGGGGCCGCACAACGTGTGGTTGATGGCGGCTGGGGTTGGTATCGAAAACTTATGCGGCGGCATGGGTACCGCAGCCTTTGTCGCGCTCTTGATGGGGCTGTGCAATCAACAGTTTTCGGCAACACAATTTGCGTTGCTCTCTGCGTTATCGGCGGTGGGGCGCACCTATCTTGCCGGTCCGTTGACGCCGCAAGTGGTGCAGGCTACCGGATGGCCGACTTTCTTTTTGCTGACCGTGTTAATCGCGTTGCCCGGGCTGTGGCTGCTGTATTGGCGCAGAAAAGATATTGATCGTATCGACGCGGCTGGCGTCTAAACAAGAGCATTTGGTCAAAAGAAGATAAGCCACCTTGGGCTGTGAGCGTCGGGCGATCAGCCGGCTCGCACTCCGTCACTTCAAAGCAAAGTCGTAATCAATCGTCAGCGGCGCATGATCTGAAAAGCGTTCATCTTTATAGATACTGGCCGCTTTTGCCTTTGCCGCTAAGCCCGGCGTGACAAGCTGATAGTCAAGCCGCCACCCTACGTTCTTGGTCCAGGCCTGGCCGCGATTGCTCCACCAAGTGTATTGTTCGGCGCGCTCATCTAATTGCCTAAAGACGTCGACAAAGCCTATTTCGTCGATGACCTGAGTGACCCAAGCACGTTCTTCGGGTGTAAAACCAGAATTCTTTTGATTCGACTTCCAGTTTTTTAGATCGATTTCTTTGTGGGCGATATTCCAGTCGGCGCAGATCACGTACTCGCGCTTGGTCTTTTTATGATCGTCCATCAAGGCTTGCATCCAAGGACCAAAATGCTCAAGAAAGCGAAACTTGGCTTCTTGCCGTTCTGGTCCGCTTGAGCCAGAAGGCAAATAAGCGCTGATCACAGAAATATTTGACCAATCAGCCCGAATCACGCGGCCCTCAAGATCGAACTCTTCACAGCCCATCCCTTGGATCACACGTTTAGGTTCGTTTTTGACGTAGAGGCCTACGCCGCTATAGCCTTTTTTTTCGGCAGCGGAAAAGTGGCCGGTATAGTCATGGGGATGTTGAAAATCTTGTTGAATGTCAGCCAAATGGGCTTTGAGTTCTTGCAGGCAAAGAATGTCAGCCTGATGCGTGTTTAACCAGTTCGCAAGCCCTTTGTTATAGGCCGAACGGATACCATTCAGGTTCAGTGAGGTGATGCGTAGCAAGGTTGGGCTCCTAGTCAATGAGATAATTCAATCCATCAAAATACTTAAATCACGAGGCTTGCGATGTCGACGGGTTCAGAACGTAGTGCGTTTGTGCAGTTTGCCTTAAACGAAGGCGTGCTGCGCTTTGGTAGTTTTGTTACCAAATCGGGTCGTACCAGCCCTTATTTTTTTAATGCAGGCTTATTTAATTCTGGTGCCTCGGTAGGGCGGCTCGCTCAATTTTATGCCCAAGCCTTAGTCGATTCTAAACTGCCGTTTGATATGTTGTTTGGTCCGGCTTACAAAGGGATCCCGCTTGCTACCGCAACGGCGGTGGCGCTCGCAGCTCATCCCGCAATGAGCGGACGTGCAATTGACTTTGCGTACAACCGCAAAGAGGCGAAAGATCACGGTGAGGGCGGGGTGTTAGTGGGTGCACCACTAAAGGGTAAAGTCGTCATCATTGATGATGTGATCACCGCAGGCACTTCAGTGCGCGAATCGGTCGAGATCATTCGTGCAGCAGGCGCAGAACCCTGTGCGGTGCTGATCGCCATGGATCGTATGGAGCGCGCTGGCGCAGACGGACAGTTATCTCCTCACTCAGCGGTGCAAGAGGTGCAGCAGCGTTATGGCTTACCGGTTGTGACGATCGCCTCGCTTGATGACATCTTGGTCTTGCTGAAACAGAATGCCGAGTTTGCGCAGTATCGCGAGGCTGTACTCGCCTATCGGGCGCAATACGGTATCCAGTAAAAGAGCTAGCGTTGCGCACTCATTTAATTCTCCAACGCTGCGCTCTTCAAAAATAGTCGCTCGCCCCAGCGCGTGCGCCGGGGGCCGCATATGGCTTAAGCTTGATCGAGCTTGGCCTTCAGTAAATCATTCACCTGCTGCGGGTTCGCTTTGCCTTTGGCCGCTTTCATAATCTGACCTACTAGCGAGTTGAAGGCCTTTTGTTTGCCTGCGCGATATTCGGCCACGATCGCAGCGTTATCGGCTAGCACGGCGTTGATCATTGCTTCAATTGCGCCAGAGTCGTTGATCTGAGTGAGTCCCTTCGCTGCGATGATGGCATCGGGTTGACCGTTTTCTTCGCCGGCCCACATCGCTGCAAACACGTCGCGTGCAATTTTGTTTGAGATGGTGTTGTCTAAAATTCGCTTGAGTAGCGCGGCCAATAAGGGCGCCGTCACTGGGCACTGCGCGATGTCTTTCTCTTCGCGGTTGAGCGTTGCCGAGACTTCGCCCATCAGCCAGTTGGCAGCAAGTTTGGCTCGAGCAGGGCGCAGTGCCATGACGTTCGTCGTATCGGCTGTGCCCGCTTCAAGAGCGTTGACCACATCTAAGAAATACGTTGCCATCGCGCGGCTACTGATCAGTTGCGCAGCATCAATTGGAGCAATTCCATAAATTTCAACCAGATTTTTTCTAAGTTCTTCTGGTAAGCCACCCGCTTTGCGCATCTCTGCTTTAACTTGATCAATCCAGTCTTGGCTAATCACCAGAGGTGGTAAATCGGGATCTGGAAAATAGCGGTAGTCATGCGCGTCTTCTTTGCTGCGCATGCTGCGTGTTTCGTCAAGATCAGCGTCGTAAAGGCGAGTTTCTTGAACGACTTTGCCACCGTCTTCAATGAGCTCAATTTGACGCCGAACTTCATAGTTGATGGCGCGTTCGATAAAGCGAAACGAGTTGACGTTTTTGATTTCGGCACGCGTGCCAAATTCTTTTTGCCCAACTGGGCGCACGGATACGTTGACGTCGACTCGAAACGAACCTTCTTGCATGTTGCCATCACAAATACCCAGCCACATCACGAGGCTGTGTAGAGTCTTGGCGTAGGCAACAGCTTCGGCTGCTGAGCGCATTTCAGGCTCAGAGACGATTTCAAGCAAGGGGGTACCGGTACGATTTAAATCAATGCCGGTTGAGAGCTCGCCATGCGGGCCAATGTAATTATCGTGCAACGACTTACCGGCGTCTTCTTCGAGGTGGGCGCGGGTGAGGTTGATGGTGGTCTCTTTGTCGCCGACAAAGAAGGTTAAGGATCCGCCCAGTACAACTGGGATTTCGTATTGGCTGATTTGATAGTTTTTGGGCAGATCAGGATAAAAATAGTTTTTACGCGCGAAAATCGAGCGCGGCGCAATGGTGGCGCCAACGGCTAGCCCCAGACGAATCGCATGCTCAACCGCTGCGCGGTTCATGACCGGTAGGGTGCCTGGCAGCGCCATATCGACTTCGTTGGCTTGCGTGTTAGGTTGCGCACCATAACGCGTGCTACTGCCTGAAAAAATTTTGGTTTGAGTCGAAAGTTGGGTGTGTGTTTCGAGACCAATGACGATTTCATAAGCCATTATGCTTGCCCCGCGCTACGTTGATGCCAGTCGGTGGCAAGTTGATATTGATGCGCAATCGCTAGCAGACGGCCCTCATCAAAATAGTCGCCAATGATTTGCAAGCCGATTGGCAAAGGTTTGCCTGCAGCGCTTTGACCAAAACCGCAGGGAACGGACATGCCAGGTAATCCGGCAAGGTTCAAGCCGAGGGTATAGACGTCGGCTAACCAGTCTGCGGTGGGATCGTCTTGATTGTCGCCAATTGCTTTGGCGACTGTGGGCGTGACCGGGCCCATAATGACGTCGCATTTTTGTGTAAAGGCGGCCTGAAAATCGTCGGCGATCATGCGGCGCAACCGTTGAGCTTGCAAGTAGTAGGCGTCGTAATAGCCGTGCGAAAGTACATAGGTGCCGACAAGAATACGGCGCTTAACCTCTGTGCCAAAGCCCTCGGCTCGCGAGCGGCCGGTCATGTCAGCGAGATCGGTATATGAGTCGCTGCGATGCCCGTAGCGCACGCCGTCGTAGCGCGACAGATTGCTTGAGGCTTCGGCGGGGGCGATGACGTAATAGGCTGGAATCGACAGACGCGTGCGTGGTAAAGAGATCGCAACACGGTGGGCGCCGAGTTGCTCGAATTGAACTAAAGCAGCCTCGATGGCCGCACCAACTTCAGACGAAAGCCCCTCACCAAAAAACTCTGTGGGTACGCCAATACGCAACCCCTTTAGCGGTAATGAGGCTTGAGAATAAAAGTGAGCACTCGCTTTGTCGAATTCGCTTTGGATGCGGCTAGGTGCATTGGGCACGCCGCGGCATTGCTCAGCACTGGTGGCGTCGCGCACGTCAAAGCCACTGATGGTGTCGAGCAAGGCAACCAGATCGGCTGCCGCTGGCGCCAGGACGCCGGCTTGATCCAAGCTTGAGCCGTAGGCAATCATGCCGTAGCGCGAGACTGTGCCGTAAGTGGGCTTGATGCCGCTTACCCCACAGAGCGCCGCGGGTTGGCGTACCGAGCCCCCGGTGTCTGTGCCAGTCGTCGCGAAAACCAGTCGGGCTGCTACGGCGGCGGCTGAGCCGCCTGAGGACCCGCCTGGCACGCAATCGACATCCCAAGGGTTATGGGCAGGCCCGAAGGCAGAATGCTCGTTGCCCGAACCCATGGCGAACTCGTCGCAGTTCAGTTTGCCTAAGCTGACGCAGCCTGCGGTCAGCAACTTGTTGACAACGGTAGCGTCAAACGGACTGACGTAGTGCTTAAGCATATTGCTGCCGGCTGTGCTGCGCCAGCCTTGCGTCACAAACACATCTTTGTGGGCAATCGGGATGCCGGATAAGGGGCCAGCCATGCCCGTGGCACGGCTGGCATCGGCAGCGCGCGCTTGCGCAAGGGTGAGTTCTGCGTCGATATGTACAAAGGCATTGAGCGCCTGTTGGGCCTGAATCTGGTTGAGGCAATCTTGGGCTAGCTCGGTCGCACTGAGTTTGCCCTGCGCTAAAGCGCCTTGGAGGCTAGCCAAGGTTGGAAAGTTGTGAAGTGCAGCGCTCATTTATTCAATCACCTTTGGAACCAAAAATAGCCCCTCTGCCTTGCCAGGCGCGTTGGCCATGAGCGCTTCGCGCCGCTCGGGTGAGGACACCTCGGTGACGACGTCTTCTCGCAGTCGCAAGTGGACGTCACGCAGCGCAGATAAGGGGTGAGCGAGTGGCTCGACGCCGCGGGTGTCCACCGCCTGAAGCTCTTGAATCAGTCCAAGAATTTTGGTCAGATCACCTTGGGCCTGCGTATTTTGTTCGGCCGACAAGGTCAGGCGGGCTAGCCGGGCGATACGGGTGACTTCTTGTTCAGTAATAGCCATAAGTCGCTGCTTTTTTAAAAATACAAGGCGGGTTCAAGCGCAAAACACCACCAAAACACGCGGTGCAGGGCATATGCCTGAATGTAAAAGGCAAACATGGGGGCAGAGCTCGATTCAGCCCGTGCAAACCATCTCGGCCAGCGCCTGATTCTGAAAAGGGCAAACCGGTTTCATCAGAGTGGTTCTTGCCTCGTAGCTTTGCGAGCTTGACGTTAGCTCATTTTGCCGATCTAAACAGAATTATAAGTTATGATGGCAGGCTATTCACGGCATGTTACGTGCGTCAACTTTTATTCTGGCTGGGCTCTCATGTTCGGATTCCTGCGTAGTTATTTTTCAAGTGATATGGCGATCGATCTTGGTACCGCCAACACTCTTATTTACGTTCGTGGCAAGGGTATTGTGCTCGACGAACCTTCGGTGGTTGCGATTCGTCATGATGGCGGCCCCGGCGGTAAAAAAATCATTCAGGCTGTGGGCCGCGAGGCTAAGCAGATGCTAGGGCGTGTTCCGGGCAATATCGAGGCGATCCGCCCCATGAAAGATGGTGTGATTGCCGACTTCACCGTGACCGAGCAAATGCTGAAGCAGTTTATTCGTATGGTGCATCCGCGCAATATGTTTGCGCCGAGTCCGCGCATCATCGTGTGCGTACCTTGCGGGTCCACGCAAGTCGAGCGCCGTGCCATTCGAGAGTCTGCTTTAGGTGCTGGTGCTAGTCAGGTGTACCTGATCGAAGAGCCAATGGCTGCCGCGATTGGTGCTGGGCTCAACGTGTCAGACGCTAGCGGATCGATGGTGGTTGACATTGGTGGCGGCACCACCGAAGTTGCGGTGATTTCACTAGGCGGTATGGTTTACAAGGGCTCGGTTCGTGTGGGCGGTGATAAGTTTGACGAAGCGATCGTTAATTACATCCGGCGCAACTATGGAATGCTCATTGGCGAGCCCACGGCTGAGCATATCAAAAAACAAATCGGATCCGCATTTCCTGGTTCTGAAGTACGCGAGATTGAGGTCAAAGGTCGTAACTTGGCAGAAGGCGTCCCGCGTAGCTTCACGGTGTCTTCCAATGAAATCCTCGAGTCGTTGACTGATCCATTGAACCAAATCGTCTCAGCGGTCAAAATTGCACTCGAAAACACGCCACCCGAGCTAGGTGCCGATATTACCGACAAGGGAATTTCTTTGACGGGCGGGGGCGCCTTGTTGCGTGATCTTGATCGTTTACTTCAAGAAGAGACCGGTCTGCCTGTGATCGTGGCCGATGATCCCTTGACGTGCGTGGTGCGTGGTTGTGGCGATGCTCTCGAGCATCTTGAAAAACTTGGCGCAATTTTTATTAACGACTAGTCGCGCCACGCATCGACAGGCGGTGAGGCGACATAGCAGGCAGCTGCGCAAAACCAACGCAATCGGCGCCTACAGCGCCCGAGCGGTGAGTGATTAAGTACCGAGCCATCATGCAACGACCCGCCACCCTTAGGCTTTTTCGACGCGGTCCGGCCGCCGAAGTCAAACTGACTCTGCTCGTGTTGGTTTCGTTCGCGTTGTTGTTTACAGACGCCACGTACAAAACCACGAATCCTGTACGCGAATTGTTGACAGCAACGTTGTATCCGTTTCAACGTTTTGTCATGTTTCCGCGTGACATCATTTCGATTGGTCATGACTGGTTTGATGCCGCTGCATCGATTCGATCTGAAACTGAGGCGTTGCAGAAACAACGTATCGAGTTGGCGCAGGTGACAACGAATGCCGCCCTGTTGGGTGCTGAAAACGCGCAATTGCGACGGCTCTTAGGTGTTTTTGAAAAAGCCGCAGAGCATCCGTCGGTGGTGGTCGAGGTTCTGTATGAGCCAGCCAATACTTTTAGTCGTCGGCTAGTCTTTAACAAAGGTAGCCGAGCCGGTATTTCAGTTGGGATGCCGATTTTGGATGAGGGCGGTGTGGTCGGGCAGATCACACGTGTTTCGTCCATGACATCTGAAGCAGCGGTGTTGACCGATGAAATTATTTCGATACCCGTGCAGGTGTTGCGTAATGGCTTACGTTTGATCGCTTTTGGTTCAACGACGCCGGGTAAGGTCGAAGTGCGCTATTTTTCATCGGATGCCGATATTCGCGAAGGCGACGTGCTAGTCACCAGCGGCGTAGGGGGGGTGTTCCCGCCCGGGCTTTCGGTCGGACGCGTCGATCAGATCCAGCGCAGTTCAGCCTCGGGGTTCGCGCGCGCCGAAGCGTTGCCATCCTCGCACCCTGAGCGGTATCGGCAATTTTTGGTGTTGCAGGTACCCATCGAGACTGACTTGGCGGTCAGTTCTGTGAAGCCAACTGTGTCAACGGAGGCTCCCCGTGCAAGATCGAAATCGAAGTAAGGTAACGAGGTCTTCGCGTGAGGGTAGTGCGCCTCCGCCAGTGCCTTTGCCACGCCCAGTCGGCCCAAATCCAATCGACCATGCCACGAGCCTGGTTTTTGTCTGGACGACCCTGCTCGGTGTTTGGCTGCTCTCTTTGCTGCCCTGGCGCACGTGGCCAACGTCGCCTGATTTGCTGTTGCTGGTGATAGTATTTTGGTCGTTGCACGATGCGCGGCGGGTCGGTTTACTCACCGCGTTTGCTTTTGGATTAGTCATGGATGTGCATGATGTGGGTCCCTTAGGGCTACAAGCCTTGACCTATACCCTGACAGTGTTTGTCGCACAGTCATTGCAACGAAGGTTGCTGCGCTTTGGGCTGGTGAGTCAAGCCGTGCACTTGCTGCCACTGTGGGTCGTGATTAAAGCACTAGGGGCGTTACTCGGCGCTTTTCTTGTTAGCGCCTGGCCCGGTTGGTCGTGGCTGTTTGCTGCCATCTTCACCGTGGCACTCTGGCCCTTGTTCGCGTGGTTGTTATTACTGCCCCAGCATCGATTACAAGACTCCGAGACGACAGCAAGTTGATACTCTACAGACATGTTCGATTTTAAGAAAAACGATCAGCAACAAAAAAACAACTTTACGCTGCGAGTCGTCGTGGCGGGTTTGTTTGCGGTCTGTTGTTTTGGTTTGTTGTCGTTGCGATTTTGGGTGCTACAGGTCGATCGGCATGAAGGATTGTCCGCGCGTGCTGACAGCAATCGCTTGGCGGTGGTGCCTATCCCACCGCGTAGAGGTGAAATTGTTGATCGTAACGGCGAGGTGCTTGCGCGAAATTATTTGAGTTACACGCTTGAGGTGGTGCCTGCCCGAGCGGGCAATCTCGATGAACTATTCGCAGCGCTGACACCGATTGTGTTTATCAATACGGCCGAGCAACGACGCTTTAAAAGACGTGCTGCTGAATCTGGCAAATACGCAAGCATCGTCTTGCGTAATAATTTAAACGAAACCGAGGCAGCGTTTTTTTCGGCAAATGCTTTGCGATTTGCTGGCGTGCAGTTGCGCGCGCGTTGGGTACGTGAGTACCCACAAGGAAAATCTGCCGGGCACGTTGTTGGCTATGTAGGACGGATCTCAGAAAGCGACGTCGCAGCGCTCGAAGAGCGTGGTGAAACTGGCAACTATCGCGGTACCGATATTATTGGTAAAAAAGGGATCGAGAAAACTTACGAGGCAGTGTTGCATGGCAAGGCAGGCCTTGAAGAGCTCGAAGTGACTTCGCGCGGTAAACCCGTGCGAGTGCTCAGGCGGGTTGATCCGACGCCGGGCTCGAATTTAGTGTTGTCGTTGGATATGGGGTTGCAACGCATTGCCGAAGAGGCGTTTAAAGACTTGCGAGGTGCGTTGGTCGCTATCGAACCAGCAACCGGTGACGTGCTGGCGTTTGTGTCACAGCCATCTTTTGACCCCAATTTATTTATTGATGGTATCGACGTAGAAAGCTGGCGCCTGTTGAACGAATCGCCCGATCACCCCTTAATTAATCGTCCGGTATACGGCACCTATCCGATTGGTTCGACGTATAAACCGTTTGTGGCGCTTGCCGCACTTGAGTTGAATAAGCGACGCGCGACAGAAGTGATTTCGGATCCTGGTTATTTTGAGTTTGGTGGGCAGCGCTTCAGAAACTCGGGCTCGACAGCGTTTGGTACGCTTGATATGCATCGGGCGCTGGTGGTGTCGTCTGACACGTATTTTTATTCGCTTGGCCCAGAAATTGGTGTGAACAATCTACATGACTTTATGAAACCATTTGGGTTCGGTCAACTGACGGGGATTGACATTGAAGGTGAGAGGCGCGGCATCTTACCCTCGACTGACTGGAAGCGCGCGGCCTATAAAAATCGCGATCAACAACGCTGGTATGCAGGTGAAACAATATCAATTGCCGTGGGTCAGGGCTATAACTCGTTCACGTTGATGCAACTCGCCCAGGCAACGGCCGTGCTGGCCAACGATGGTGTTTATATGAAACCGCATTTGGTGCGTACCATTAAAAACCCACGTACCGATGAGCAGACACAAACTGTGGTCGAGGCGGCTCATAAAATTGCGCTAAAAAAAGAGAATATTCAGGTAATTAAACGTGCGTTGGCCGAGGTGACGGTGTCTGGTACGGCAGCGGCGGCGTTTGTTGGTGCGCCTTACACCACGGCCGGTAAAACCGGTACCGCTCAGGTGTACAGTTTGCGTGGTGCTAAATATCAAAGTAGTGCGATCGATGAGCGGTTGCGTGATCATTCGTTGTTTATGGCCTTCGCTCCGGCCAATCAGCCCAAAATTGCGATTGCGGTGGTCGTAGAAAATGCGGGTTGGGGGGGCAGCGTTGCTGCACCTATCGTGCGTAAAGTCTTTGACGCCTGGTTGTTGCGTGACGCAAAGACTCAGCCCGCTCCGGGCGGCACGACACCTGTTCGGCGTACCGAAGTCGTCGTGCCGCAGGCCCCTCTTGTCGCCGCGACGCCAAGGGCTGTGCCATGAAAATTATTTTTAGAATAGTGTTTCGCAGCCTCACGTCAATCGATTGGCCGTTAATGCTGATTTTGTTATTGCTCTGCGCAGTGGGGATGTTAGTCATGCAGTCTGCTGTGGGTGGCACCGACGCTCGTTTCGCCGATCAAGCGCGTAATTTTTATGTGGCGTTTATCGCGATGTGGATCGTGGCGGTGACGCCGCCGCACTGGATTTTGAAACTTGCGGTGCCATTTTACGTGTTGGGGGTCATATTGCTGTTGGCAGTCATGTTTGTGGGTGATACCAGTAAAGGGGCGACGCGCTGGTTGAACTTAGGCATCACGCGAATCCAACCCTCTGAAATGATGAAAATAGCTGTGCCGCTGATGTTGGCTTGGTATTTTCACAGTCGCGAAGGTCCGATGAAGTTTTTAGATTTATGTGTGTCAATCGTACTGTTACTGATACCGTTTTTACTGATCGTGAAGCAGCCTGATTTAGGCACAGCTATCCTTGTGTTTGGCGCAGGTTTTTTTGTGATTTATTTTGCTGGGATCTCTTTCAAGTTTTTGATCCCTGTAATGTTGATTGGCGCGATCGGTCTGGCTGCGATCTATGCCAATCAAGAGAAGTTATGTGATGCTAAGTTTAATTGGGTGGTGTTGCATGATTATCAAAAGCATCGAATTTGCACCTTGCTTGATCCCAGTACAGATCCGCTAGGCAAAGGATTTCATACGATCCAATCGATGATCGCGATCGGCGCAGGTGGGGTGTATGGCAAAGGTTACATGAACGGAACGCAGACCCATTTGGACTTCATTCCTGAGCGAACAACCGATTTTATCTTTGCGGTGTTTGCTGAAGAGTTTGGTTTATATGGTGGTGTGACGTTGCTGGTGCTCTATCTGCTATTGGTTTTTAGAGGATTGGTGATCGCGGTGGGCGCCCCGAATTATGGTGAGCGTTTGCTTGCCGGAGCGTTGACGATGGTGCTGTTTATTTATGTGTTCGTGAATGTGGGGATGGTCACGGGTATTTTGCCGGTCGTGGGCGTGCCGTTGCCGTTGTTGAGCTATGGCGGTACTGCTTTGCTGACAATCGGAATCGCTTGCGGCATTTTAATGAGCATCAGTAAATATCGACCACCTCAGCCATCGGGCTAAACCAGCAAGCGTGCCGCGAGCAGTCCATCTAACAATTTGCGTACCGGTGCGGGTAACCCGCGCTCGTGAAGACTGTTGAGCGGTACCCATTCGCCCCCATTTACTAAAAGTGCAGCCTTCTCAGCGTGCGCGGCACGTTCTGGTTTTATCTGTATGAGGTGGGGGCGAATCGTCAGTCGATAATGGGTAAAAACGTGTACAAATTCGGCTAGCGTCTCTGCTGTGTTGAGTGCTAAGCCGAGTTGTTCGCAAGCTAGCACCGGTTCGAGCGCTGGGTCGCACTCTGGCAGGCTCCAGAGGCCACCCCAGATGCCTGTTGTTGGTCGTTGTTCAAGTAAGAGGTAGCCGGGTCGATACGCGATCAACATTGCGGTGCTGCGCTCAGGCAAGACTTTACGTGCACGAGGCCAGGGCAGTTCGTCGCAGCGTCCTTGCAGCAAGGCCAGACAGTCTTTTTTAAGAGGGCATACCTCGCACTTGGGGCGTCCACGGGTGCACACAGTTGCACCTAGATCCATCAAGCCTTGGGTATAAGCCGACATTGCATCGGGATCTTGCGCGCAAGCGCGAGCTGTGGGGACGAGGTCGCGCGCCAGTGACCACAGTTGCAACTCAATCGGCCGACTTGTTGGGTCGCCTTCTACGGCAAAGAGCCGCGCCAACACACGCTTGACGTTACCGTCGAGTATTGCTGCGCGCTCGCCATAGCAAAAGGCAGCGATCGCAGCCGCGGTCGAGGGACCGATACCGGGCAGTGTGGCCAGGCCTGCAGCATCGGGGGGAAATTTTCCTTTCCAGATACTCATCACCTGTTTGGCACAGGCGTGCAGATTTCGGGCACGGGCGTAATAGCCTAACCCCGCCCACTGTGCCATCACTTGGTCAGCGGGTGCCTCAGCTAACGCCTTGACGTTCGGAAATTGACTCAGAAAGCGCTGGTAATAATCGAGTACTGCAGTCACTTGAGTTTGTTGCAACATGATTTCAGAGAGCCACACTCGATAGGGATCGCGCGTGTTTTGCCAGGGCAGGCCGTGGCGACCGTGCTTGCGTTGCCACGCTACTAAGCGAGAGGCGATTTTCATATTTCTCTTCTGTCACATCAGCGTTCTGGGGCTCGAGGATACTAGCGTTGCATTATGCCTGTCTCAGACAGGGCTTGCCGCAGCGCCCAGACGGGGTTAAAACAGAGCTAACGTGACTTGAATAAGATATATCCCAAGCCTTAAATACTTGCCCGAGGTTGACTAAGTTTCTTCACAAGAGCGATCGACGTCACTGGCAGCGGGCCACACTACTCAAAAGGAGTCGAGACAAATGAATGCCCCGTTTTCAGACAAACAGTTGCAGGCCTTAAACGCCGTCAAGTTAGACGACAAATACGACCTTGCCTCAGGCCGCGCGTGGCTCAGCGGTGTGCATGCGCTCGTACGCTTGCCGATGAATCAACGCGTTCGCGATCAGCGTGACGGACTGAACACGGCAGGGTTTATTTCTGGCTATCGGGGTTCGCCGCTAGGCGGCTTGGATCAAAACCTCTGGAAGGCCGCCGACCGACTCAAGCAACACCATGTGGTGTTTCAGCCAGGCGTGAATGAAGATTTAGCTGCGACCTCAGTGTGGGGCTCTCAGCAGGTCAATATGTTTGAAGGCGCCAAATATGATGGCGTCTTTGGTCTTTGGTACGGAAAAGGCCCCGGTGTTGATCGGTGTGGTGACGTGTTCAAGCACGCCAATGCGGCCGGCACCTCACCGCGAGGCGGCGTATTGGTTATTGCGGGCGATGACCATTCTGCCAAATCGTCCACCTTGCCTCATCAAAGTGATCATATTTTGAAGGCTTGCGGCATACCGGTGTTGTTTCCCGCTAGCGTGCAAGAGATTCTTGATTATGGGGTGCTGGGTTGGGCAATGAGTCGCTATGCCGGCCTGTGGGTGGGGATGAAGTGCATTACCGATATTGTCGAGGTCTCAGCCACAGTCGACGTTGATCCTGAACGGGTTCAAGTCAATATTCCGCAAGATTTTGTGCTTCCAGAAGGTGGCTTGAATATCCGCCTTGGCGACACGCCGCTCGCCCAAGAGGCGCGTCTGCTTGATCAAAAACTCTACGCAGCACTGGCCTTTGCCCGCGCGAACGGCTTGAATCGTCAGCTATGGTCCGTACCGGATGCGCAGGCACGTTTTGGCATCATCACCTCAGGCAAGGCGTATTTAGACACGACGCAGGCCTTGCTTGATCTAGGGTTAACGCCCGAGGTCTGTCAACAAATCGGTTTGCGGCTTTTTAAAGTGGGAATGGTGTGGCCGCTTGAATCGACCGGTCTACTCAGCTTTGCAGAAAACCTTGATGAGATCTTGGTTGTCGAAGAAAAACGGCAGATGCTCGAGTATCAAGTCAAAGAAGAGCTCTTTGGTTGGATTGGAAGCGGTATGAAAATCCCGCGCGTCGTGGGTAAATTTGACGACAAAGATGGTGGCGAATGGGCGGTGCCGCAAAGCCCTTGGCTGTTGCCTGCGCATTACGAATTTTCTCCGTCGATGGTGGCGCGTGCGATTGCCACCCGCTTGTTACGGCTTGAGTTGCCTCCACAGGTTCGGGCACAGATCGAAGCTCGGTTAGCTTTTATCGCGGCGCGTGAGCTTGAGTTGGCACGCCCGCGCGTGGTCGCTGAGCGCAAACCCTGGTTTTGTTCTGGGTGTCCACACAACACGTCAACGCGTGTGCCCGAAGGTTCGCGAGCGATGGCTGGGATTGGCTGTCACTATATGGCGCTGTGGATGGATCGGAGTACGCATGTCTTTACCCAAATGGGCGGCGAGGGCGCACCTTGGATTGGACAGGCCCCGTTTACGACTGAGAATCATGTGTTCGTCAATTTGGGCGACGGCACCTATTTTCACTCAGGGCTATTGGCCATCCGTGCTGCAGTGACGGCTAACGTCAACATCACTTACAAGATTTTATTTAATGATGCGGTCGCTATGACGGGTGGTCAGCCCGTTGATGGTCAGATCACCGTGCCTGTGATGGCGGCTCAAGTGCTCGCAGAAGGTGTGGGTCGAGTCGTGGTGGTGACCGACGAGCCTGAGAAATATACACAGATGGCTAGGTTGCCCGGTGGCGTCCCAGTGGTGCATCGTGATGAACTTGATCGCGTTCAAAAAGAATTGCGTGAAGTGTCTGGGGTGACTGCCCTAATTTACGATCAAACCTGCGCCACTGAAAAACGTCGCCGGCGCAAACGTGGGGCCTACCCTGATCCTGCGCGCCGTGTGGTGATTAATTCACGCGTGTGTGAGGGTTGTGGTGATTGTTCAACGCAATCAAACTGCTTGTCGATTGAACCGCTTGAAACAGAGCTTGGGCGCAAGCGTGTGATCAATCAATCGAGCTGTAACAAAGACTATTCATGCTTGAAAGGCTTTTGCCCGAGCTTGGTGACTGTTGAAGGGGGGCAGTTGCGTCGGCCCAAGCTGATTGAGGCGAACGACACTCATGCGCAGGCAGTGCCAGACCCAGAACTGCTTCAATTGACGAGCTCTTACGGTATTTTTGTTGCGGGGGTCGGTGGCACAGGTGTGGTCACGATTGGTCAGTTGCTTGGAATGGCGGCCCACCTCGAGGGCAAAGCGGGCTCGGTGCTTGATATGGCGGGTTTGGCGCAAAAGGGCGGAGCCGTGTTTTCTCATGCAATCATTGCGCCGACGGCTGCAGATATTTTAAATACGCGTATTGCTCTGGGGCAGGCTGATTTGGTCTTGGGTGCTGATTTGGTGGTGGGTTCGAGCGTCGAGGCGGTGACGCGGATGCGACCGGCGCACACTCGGATGTTGTTAAACGCAGATGTTGCTCCGACAGCCGCGTTTATTAGCAACCCAAACTGGACACTGGCCGCACGTGAGTTGCGCCAAGAGCTTGAGCAAGCATGCGGTGAAGGTCGCATTCAAAGTGTGGATGCCTCTGAGATGGCAGTGAAGTTGCTGGGTGATGCGGTGTATGCGAATCCGCTCTTGATGGGGTTTGCCTATCAGCAGGGTTGGATCCCCTTGCATCATCGCTCGCTTGAGCAAGCAATCGTTCTAAATGGGGTTCAAGTTAAAAAGAATCTCGAAGCCTTCAATTGGGGGCGCCGCGCTGCGCACGAGCCGCAGTTGGTGGCTCAGTTAATTGGGGCAGGGCATCAGGCGTTTAATCCGACACCACACGGTGCAACGGTGGTTGAGTTTAAACGCTCGGGGTCTGAGGTTGAACAACTACGTGAGCATCGGGCGGCGTTTTTACGCGAGTATCAAAACGAGGTTTATGCGTCAGAGTATGTCGCGTTTGTAAATCAGGTGTCGGACGCCGAAATGCAGGCTTGCGGTACGCAGCGTTTGACCTTGGTCGTTGCGCGTTATCTGTTTAAGCTGATGGCGTACAAAGATGAGTATGAGGTTGCGAGGCTTTACACCGATGGTGAGTTTTTACGTGGTTTAGACGAGCAGTTTGAAGGGGACTGGTCTGTGCACTTTCATCTGGCCCCGCCTCTGTTCTCTAAGCGCGATGATAAGGGTCATCTGATTAAAGCGAAGTTCGGGCCTCGGATGTTGGTGGCGTTCAGGTTGCTGGCGAAGCTCAAAGGCTTGCGTGGCACTTGGATGGATGTGTTTGGGTATACGGTTGAACGGCGTGCTGAGCGGGCGTTAATTGTTGAGTACCGTGAGACGGTGTTGGGGTTGCTGGATAAGCTTTCGCGGGGGTCTCTGGAGAAGGCGGTTGAGGTGGCTGGTGTGCCTGAAGAGATTCGGGGGTATGGGCATGTGAAAGAGGCTGCGTTGGTGCGGGCTCAGGCTGCTCGTGCTAGGTTGCTTGGTGAATTTGAGGTGGCTGCGGTTGGGGCGGGGAGCCGAGCTGCTTAGGTATTCTTCTTTCGCCCGCACTTTGACTGCCCCGAACCGGTGATTTTTTGGCTAAGCAAAAAATACGCGGCTTCGGGTTGTTCAAAGTGCTTGGGGTTTTGGATTGCCTAGGTTTTTTTCTTGCGCCCGCACTTTGACTGCCCCGAACCGGTGATTTTTTGCTGAGCAAAAAATACGCGGCTTCGGGTTGTTCAAAGTGCTCGGGGTTGCGGATTGCCTAGATTGTTTTAAGCTGGGGTGAAGCGGCTTAGGGCGACTTCTGGGGTGACGTGTTCGAAGGTG
This sequence comes from Candidatus Methylopumilus sp., assembly GCA_021738045.1. Classification (GTDB taxonomy): domain Bacteria; phylum Pseudomonadota; class Gammaproteobacteria; order Burkholderiales; family Burkholderiaceae_B; genus Zwartia. The sequence goes on from JAIPCU010000006.1 coordinate 45,719, forward strand.
ACTTTGAGTGGCATGCCGACGTGGACGTTGGCGGGGGTGGGGCCGCTGAAGTTGCTCACCATGATCGGGCCTTCTTTGAGTTGCACTAGGCAGGCGTCGTAGGGGATGTCTTGCATGAAGCCGTCCCAGTAGGCGCGGTGAAACTTGACCCAGGATAAGAGGGTGGCCTGGCCGCTGACGACTAGCCATTCTTGTTCGTCTGACAGGCATTTAGGGCAGACGGGGCTGGGTGGAAACTGTAGGTGGCGGCAATGGGTGCAGGCTTGTACTGACAAGCGGTGCTCAAGGGCGTGATCCCAGAAGGGTTTGCTGAGCTCGTCAATAATCGGCAAGGGCTTGTCATAGGTTTGGGCCGTCATGATTTAGCCTTTTGTGTAGATGATTGAACGGGTGCAAGGGGTCGAGGCGATGTATTGCACGACGTTGCAATCTGCAACTTGTCGAGCGCCGCACTCGCCGCGAATTTGGCGCACGGCTTCGGCGTTTAAACCCCAGCCTTGCATGTACGAGTTTGAGAGATGTCCACCATCGGTGTTGGTGGGTAGCTTGTTGCCAAGCTGTAGGGTGCCGCCTTCGACGTAGGCTCCGGATTCGCCTTGGCCGCAATAGCCTAAGCCTTCAAGGCTAAACAATACGGTCGGACTAAAGTTGTCGTAACACATCAGTGCATCGACATCGTCGTGGGTGACGCCGGCCATTTCAAAGGCTTGGGTGCCGGCGTCTTTGATTTCGTTGTACCAAAACTCTTGATCAAAATTTGAAATCGCGCTGCGCTCGAACGCATCGCGGGCGCCGATACCTGAAATCATGACGGGTGGTTTCGCAAGATCTTTGGCACGATCGGCGGTAGTTAAAATCATGCAGACGGCACCGTCGTTGATCAGGCAGTAATCGAGCAGGCCTAAGGGTTCGGTAATGCGTCTGGCGCTTGCGTGGTCGTCAGACGTGATCGGTTTTTTCATGACGGCGTTCGGATTGAGTAACGCGTGCTTGCGAAAGGCCACTGATACTTCAGAGAGTTGGCGTGTCGTGGTGCCGTATTTGGCCATATGCATACGAAACATCATGGCATGTGCGGCACCGGGCGAGGTAAACCCCCAGGGGTTCCAGAAGCTTGAGGCGTCTTCGCCGCCATAGTTCACGCGGCGTGAGCGACCGATGTTGGTATAGATCAGGGCGACGTATTTTGCGGCGCCGGTTTCGAGTGCCAGCATAGCCTCGATGATCGACATACCTGACATACGGCCATGTCCGGGTAGGGTCATGGTCCAGCGCGGGTTCAGACCAAGCACTTCACCCATGCGCGCATACGACGGCACACGACACACCAGCAAGCCGTCAATCTCGTCTTTGTCGAGTCCACAATCTGAGAGCGCAGATTTAAACGCCTGTGCGCCCAGACCGTAGTCGCTGATTAACGGAAAGTCGCCATAGGCCGTATTGCCGACCCCAACGACCGCGATTTTGTTTTTTAGCGCGTGTAGTTCATTCAAAGCGAAATCCTTTGGCGTGAGAGCTCTGAGGTCTGGGTGCCTCAGT
>JAIPCU010000091.1 GCA_021738045.1 Candidatus Methylopumilus sp.
GACACCATTGTCGTTCAAGCGAAACGACAGTAGAACGGCCTTTTTGATCCATTGATGGACAACCCAGTTGCCGTTGATTTTTTCAGCAACACGCAGGCTGCCGGTATCGAGGGCGTCGAGCGTGTGGGCGACGGCCTCACGCACGCTTGCGCTAGCTGCTTTGGGCGACAAGTTAGCGCGATCTTCCCAACCGCTTTCAATAGTAGTTTGCAAATCTAAGGTCATGACAGGCCTTTATAAATGAATGAATGAAGGTGACAAATGTTTGAGTGAGTGACTGAATAAATAAATGACTGAACGATTAAATGACTGAACACATCACCGGATAACTGAATGCACGACTAAGGGATTACGTTTTACGCACAAAGTCTGCGATGCGGTGTGCCGCTTCAACGCAGTCGGCCAAGGGCGCGACTAAGGCGATCCGGATACGATTTTGTCCTGGATTCACACCGTTGACTGTGCGCCCGACAAAACTGCCTGGTAAGGTCGTGACGTTAGCGTGAGTCAGTAGGTCGCGAACGAAATCTGAGTCAGAGCCTTTCGTGCCGGCCCAAAGGTAAAACGAGGCATCGGGACGCTTGACATCGAGCACAGGCTCAAGAATCGGCAGGACCGCATCGAACTTGGCTTGGTACTGCCGGCGGTTGTCGATGACATGAGCCTCGTCTTGCCAAGCGGCAATACTAGCGACCGATATCAGCGGCGATAAGGCGCTGCCGTGGTAGGTGCGATAAAGTAAAAACTTTGCCATCAAGGTGGCATCGCCTGCGACGAATCCAGAACGCATACCTGGCACGCTTGAACGCTTGGACAAACTTGAAAAACTGATTAAGTTGCGAAAATCAGTGCGCCCAAGTTGCACGGCTGCTTGCAGGCCGCCCAACGGCGGGCGCGCTTCGTCAAGGTAGATCTCTGAGTAGCATTCGTCAGACGCGATCACAAAGCCATAGCGATCGGATAACTCAAATATCGTTTGCCATTCGGCCAGATTCATGACGCTGCCGGCGGGGTTGCCCGGCGAGCAGACAAACAAAAGTTGAGTACGCGCCCAAATATCGGCGGGTACCGTCGACCAGTCGCAGCCAAAATTCAGTTTTGGGTCTGAATTCACATAATAGGGGGTGGCCCCACCTAAAAGTGCTGCTCCTTCATAGATTTGGTAAAACGGATTTGGGCAGACCACGATGCCGTCTTTGGTCGAGTCGAGCACGACCTGGGCAAAGGCAAACAGCGCTTCACGCGAGCCCAAGGCCGGTAATACCTGTGTTTCAGGGTTTGGGCAGGGAATGTTGTAACGTTTTCCTATCCATTGGCTGATTGCCTGGCGCAGCAGAGGGTCGCCCTTGGTGGGCGGATAGCTGGACAAACCATCAAGTGCGCCAACTAGCGCGTCTTTCACGCATTGCGGGGCAGCATGTTTTGGTTCGCCTAATGAAAGGTTGATCGCCCGAAGACCCGCCGGCGGCGTACCCGCCTGATCTAGCAACAGGCGAAGTTTTTCGAACGGGTAGGGCTGCAGGGTAGCGAGGCGTGGGTTCATTTATGTCTTGAACATTGGTTGATTTACGTATTTTAACCAGTTGCTAGCGCTACGGGGGCGGGAAACCTCAACAGGGTGCGCTACAATGCTCGGTTACTGCGAAGGTGGCGAAATTGGTAGACGCACCAGGTTTAGGTCCTGACGCCGTAACAGGTGTGCGGGTTCGAGTCCCGCCCTTCGCACCATTTATTACCTAGTTGGCGTGGGCTGTCCGCTGCGCTCTCCGTTCTCTTTGTTTGGTAGATCTTCATGCAACCTGTGGTTGAAACCCTCGCCGGCCTCGAGCGCCGCGTTGAAATCTCGGTCTCAATGGCCGATGTCGAAAAAGCTGTTCAGACCGAACTCAAGCGCGTCTCGCGCACAGCGAAAGTGGCTGGTTTTCGTCCTGGCAAAGTCCCAATGGCTATGCTCGAACGCACCCATGGCGCGGGCATTCGTTACGACTCGATCAACTCGATGGTTGGGCAGGCCTTTGAGCAGGCAATTATTACGTCGGGTTTGCGTGTAGCAGGCGCCCCAAAATTGGCGCCAAAAACTGAAGGGCAGGCTGAAAACGACTTGTCCTTTGTGGCAACCTTTGAAGTCTATCCAACCATTACCCTGCCTGATCTGGCCGCCTTGAAAATTAAGCGTGCCGTGACAACTGTTGGCGAGGCCGAGGTGCAGCGCACGGTTGACGTCTTGCGCAAACAACGCGCTCAGCACAAAGCTGCTGAAGGCCGCGCCGCTCAAGACGATGATCAAGTCAAACTTGATTTTGCAGGCACAATCGACGGCGTGCCGTTTGATGGCGGCAAAGCAGATGATTTTCCATTTGTGCTTGGCCAAGGTCGAATGTTGCCCGAGTTTGAAGTAGCTGTACGCGGCATGAAAGCTGGCGAAACCAAGGTGTTTCCCTTGCCGTTTCCGGCCGATTACGGTGGTAAAGACGTGGCAGGAAAAACTGCCGAGTTCACCATCACAGTCAAAGAAGTCGCCGAGCCAATCTTGCCTGAACTCGATGCCGAATTTGCCAAAGCTTTGGGTCAACCCGAGGGCGATGTTGAGAAGCTCCTGACTGACATTCGCGCCAATATCGAACGCGAAGTTAAAGCGCGTACGATGGCACGCACCAAAAATAGCGTCATGGATGCTTTAGTCGCTGTAGCAACGTTTGATGTGCCCAAGGCGCTGATCGACAGCGAGTGCGAAGCTCGCGTTGCTGCAGCTCGCGCCGAACTGACCCAGCGTGGCGTACCTAATGCAGACAAAATGCCAATTCCGGCTGATGCGTTTGCCACTGAGGCCGAGCGTCGCGTTAAGCTCGGTTTATTGGTCTCTGAGCTGGTTCAGGCCGAGCAGCTGCAGGCCAAACCTGAGCAGGTTCGTGCCCGCATTGAAGAATTTGCCTCAAGCTATGAAAAACCCGCTGAAGTCGTAAGCTATTATCTGTCAGATCGCGCACGTCGCTCAGAAGTCGAAGGCATCGTGCTTGAAGATAATGTGGTGCAATATGCGTTAGCGAAGGCGCAAGTTGAAGACGAGCAAGTGCCCTTTGACCAAGTCATGGAAACTAAATAAATGCAACGTTTTACCGACTTTTATGCATCTATGCACGGTGGTGAGTCTGTGACTCCGACTGCGCTTGGTTACATCCCGATGGTCATTGAGCAGTCAGGGCGTGGCGAACGTGCCTATGATATTTACTCAAGATTGCTCAAAGAACGTGTCATCTTTCTGGTGGGGCCGGTTAATGACCAGTCTGCCAACGTGATTGTGGCTCAGCTGCTTTTTCTTGAGTCAGAAAATCCTGACAAAGACGTCGCGCTGTACATCAACTCACCGGGTGGGTCGGTTTATGCGGGCATGGCAATTTATGACACCATGCGCTTTATCAAGCCTGAAGTGTCAACGCTTTGCACTGGCTTAGCCGCTAGCATGGGCGCATTTTTGTTGGCTGCAGGCACAAAAGGTAAACGCTTCTCGTTACCCAATTCTCGCATCATGATTCACCAGCCGTCGGGTGGTGCACAGGGCCAAGCCACAGATATCCAAATTCAAGCCCGCGAAATCTTAGATTTGCGCGAGCGCTTAAACGGTATGTTGGCCGAGAACACTGGGCAGACCATTGAGCGTATTGCCTTAGATACTGAGCGTGATAACTTCATGTCTGCACCTGATGCAGTATCTTACGGTTTGATTGATAAGGTTTTAACCTCGCGGGCCGACACCGTATAAGTATTTACCCAGGCCTCGATGGCTCAGTCATTCTGAAACATCTGTTAAAACAAGGCTTGGTACAACTGGTAATGGATCGTTATGTCAGAAAAAAAAGGCTCAGCTAGCACCAAGATCTTGCATTGTTCATTTTGCAACAAGAGCCAGCACGAAGTACGAAAACTCATCGCTGGGCCTTCGGTCTTTGTGTGTGACGAGTGCATTGAGTTGTGTAACGACATTATTCGCGAAGAAGCCCAGGCAAGTGCCCGCGCTTCGATCCGCACAGATTTACCAACTCCCGCTGAAATCAAAGCCTTTCTTGACCAATATGTGATTGGTCAAACTGCGTCCAAACGCGTGTTGGCCGTTGCCGTCTATAACCATTACAAGCGTTTGCGCCATGGCGAAGTCAAAGGCGACGACGTTGAGCTTTCTAAAAGTAATATTCTGCTGATTGGTCCCACGGGCTCTGGCAAAACCTTGCTTGCACAAACACTTGCACGCCAATTAAATGTGCCGTTTGTGATGGCTGACGCGACAACACTGACCGAAGCCGGTTATGTGGGCGAAGACGTCGAAAATATCATTCAAAAATTGCTGCAAAATTGCAATTACGAAGTCGATAAAGCGCAACGCGCAATCGTCTACATCGACGAAATCGACAAAATCTCTCGCAAAGCTGATAACCCTTCGATTACCCGCGACGTATCCGGCGAGGGTGTGCAACAGGCACTGTTGAAACTCATCGAAGGCACGGTAGCCTCTGTGCCCCCACAGGGCGGGCGTAAGCACCCCAACCAAGACTTTGTTCAAGTTGATACGACCAACATCTTGTTTATCGTTGGTGGTGCGTTTGACGGTCTTGAAAAAGTCATTCGTAATCGTACCGAGCGCTCAGGCATTGGTTTTAGCGCAAAGGTCGACTCAAAGATTGAACAATCAACCGGCACCACCTTTCTTGAGGTAGAGCCTGAAGATCTGGTGAAGTTTGGCCTGATTCCTGAATTAGTGGGGCGTTTGCCTGTCATCGCGACCTTGCAAGAGCTCGATGAAGACACACTGATTCAGATTCTGACCGAGCCCAAAAATGCCTTGGTCAAGCAGTTTCAAAAGCTCTTCGCGATGGAAGGCGCCGAGCTTGAGATTCGGCCTGCTGCTCTTCGGGCGATTGCCCGCAAAGCTGTTAAACGTAAAACGGGCGCGCGTGGCTTGCGTTCCATCCTTGAGTCTGCACTGCTAGACACCATGTACGAACTCCCCACTCAGGGCAACATTAAACGCGTTGTGCTCGATGAAGCCACGATTGACGGTCAAGGTAAGCCCTTGCTGGTGTATGGTGACGAAACCGAGGCGCCCAATAAGCCCGAGCGTAACCTACGCGACGCGGCCGCTTAGGGCTCATGGTGAGAGCAAAGATTTTCGAAAAGTCCGAATGGCGCTTTAAATGAACGCCAAGATTTTCGAAAAGTTCAAATGCCCTTAAAAATCTATGTTTTTCTCAGCCCCTTGTAGGGGCTTTTTATTTTGTCAGCGTCACGAACTTGAAATTTGAGCTATCGTCTACATAACAGACATATTCGTGTCATTACGGTCGTTATGTCGGTGGCTCACTTGGGCTTTACCGAGTCTTTATTAGGATTTTTTCATGTCTGAAAACCAGACCTTGCCCTCTGAACCGATTCAGTTGCCGTTGCTGCCTCTGCGCGACGTGGTGGTGTTTCCCCACATGGTGATCCCTTTGTTTGTTGGGCGCCCGCGTTCTATTCGTGCGCTAGAGGCCGCGATGGAGGCAGGCAAGAGCATTATGCTTGCCGCACAAAAGTCGGCGGGTAAAGACGACCCAACACCAGACGACGTCTACGAGATCGGCTGTGTCGCGACCATCCTGCAAATGCTTAAGCTGCCCGATGGTACCGTCAAAGTTCTTGTAGAAGGCGCGCAGCGTGCTCGCATTACTGAGATTCAAGATACCGACACACACTTTACGTCTGTGTTGGTGCCAATTGCACCCGACCTAGCGGTGAGCGCTGAGACCGAAGCGTTGCGGCGTGCGATCGTGGGTCAGTTTGAGCAGTATGTCAAACTGAACAAAAAGATTCCTCCTGAGATTTTGACCTCGCTCGCCGGGATTGACGATGCTGGCCGCTTGGCCGATACCATCGCTGCGCACTTGCCCCTTAAGCTTGAGCAAAAGCAAAAAATGCTTGAAGTGATTTCGACCTCAGAGCGTCTTGAAGCGTTATTGACGCAACTCGAAACTGAGATTGACATTCTTCAGGTTGAAAAGCGAATTCGTGGTCGTGTCAAAAAGCAGATGGAAAAAAGTCAGCGTGACTACTATCTGAACGAGCAAGTGAAAGCGATTCAAAAAGAACTAGGTGAAGGCGAAGAGGGTGCCGACATCGAAGAACTTGAAAAGAAAATTCTTGCTGCACATTTGCCGAAAGACGCCAAAAAGAAAGTCGATGGTGAACTTAAAAAGCTCAAGCTGATGTCACCGATGTCAGCCGAGGCGACTGTGGTGCGTAACTATATCGATACCGTGATCAATTTGCCTTGGCGCAAAAAGAGCAAGGTGAATCACTCGATACCAAACGCTGAAAGCGTGCTTGATGATGATCACTACGGCTTAGATAAAGTCAAAGAACGCATTCTTGAATATCTTGCTGTGCAACAACGCGTCGACAAAATTAAGGCGCCAATTCTGTGTTTGGTTGGTCCACCAGGCGTAGGTAAAACCTCGCTAGGTCAGTCGATTGCAAAAGCGACGAATCGTAAATTTATTCGTATGGCTTTAGGTGGCGTGCGCGACGAAGCTGAGATTCGTGGTCATCGTCGGACCTATATTGGTTCAATGCCGGGCAAGATATTACAAAACATGTCTAAGGTTGCCGTGCGTAACCCGCTGTTTTTGTTAGATGAGATTGATAAGCTTGGGATGGATTTTCGTGGCGATCCGGCCTCGGCACTCTTAGAGGTGCTTGATCCAGAACAAAACCATACGTTTCAAGATCACTACGTTGAGGTCGATTTTGATCTGTCTGACGTGATGTTCGTTGCCACAAGCAATACTTTGAATATCCCTGCTGCCTTGTTAGATCGTATGGAAGTCATTCGACTCTCGGGTTACACCGAAGAAGAGAAAATCCATATTGCGATGGATCATCTGTTGCCTAAGGTCATGAAAAATAATGGCGTGAAGGCAGAAGAGTTGGTGGTTGAAGAGTCAGCCTTGCGTGACATCGTGCGGTATTACACTCGTGAAGCGGGCGTGCGCTCTCTCGAGCGCGACATTGGAAAAATCTGCCGTAAGGTTGTGAAAAAACTGTTGGCAGACAGCGAAGCGCTGAAATTGGCCAAGTCTAAAGAGATACCCGCGAAGGTTACGGTTACCTCTGAAAATTTGAATGATTATCTGGGCGTTCGGCGCTTTAGTTTTGGCATGGCCGAGAAAGAAAACCAGATTGGGCAAGTGAATGGCTTGGCCTGGACCGAGGTAGGCGGTGACCTGCTGACCATTGAGGTCGCCGACATGCCAGGTAAAGGCGTGATCCAACGCACGGGTTCGATTGGCGATGTGATGAAAGAGTCGGTTGAAGCTGCTCGCAGTGTTGTGCGTGCACGGGCTCGACGCTTAGGGATCACTGACAACATCTTTGAGAAGCGCGACATTCACGTGCACTTTCCCGAGGGGGCAACGCCTAAAGACGGTCCGTCAGCAGGTATTGCAATCACCTTGGCGATCGTTTCGGCCTTAACGCAAAACCCTGTTCGCGCTGATGTGGCGATGACAGGTGAAATTACCTTGCGTGGAGAAGTGCTTGCCATTGGTGGCCTGAAAGAAAAACTCTTGGCTGCACATCGCGGTGGCATTAAGACCGTGCTGATTCCTGAAGAAAACGTCAAGGATTTGACTGATATCCCTGATAACGTTAAGAATCAACTCGAGATTATTCCGGTACGCTGGATTGATAAAGTGTTAGAGGTTGCACTGGTGAATCCGTTAACACCACTTGCCGATGAGGCTCCGGTGGCAGAGACGGTTGTGGCGAAAGCGGCAGAAACTGCTGTGGCGACTGATCCAGTGATTAAGCATTAGCCTGAGGGTTGAATTGGCGCTGTAGAAACCCCGAGGCCTTAGCGCGGAGGGGTTTCAGCAGCGACACGTTAGGGCTAGAGAGTTTCGAATTGAAGTCGCTTACGTTCTTGAGTGAGAGGGGTTCTGAAGCGGAAATCTCTATGTAGTTGTACTGAGAGTTTCTGCGGGCTTTAATTGAAAGAGCGTCATATTTATGGCGTTTTTTTTTGAGATAAAAATGCCAGAAAATCTTGATGCGGTTCGAATCGATAAATGGTTGTGGGCGGCGCGATTTTTTAAATCGCGCGCTCAGGCCGTGTTGGCAATCGAGGCGGGGCGGATTCAGTTACATGGCGAACGAATCAAGCCCGCACGCACTGTCAAGGTTGGCGATCGTTTGCTGATTCAGCGCGAACAAGAACGTTTTGAACTGTGGGTGCGTGCTGTTTCAGAAACGAGGCGCTCGGCACCCTTGGCGCGCATGTTATACGATGAAACGCCCGAGAGTATGCTGGCAAGAGAAACCGCGGCAGAAAAGCGCAAATACTTTACTGAGCCGTCGCAAGAGATTAAAGCGCGCCCCACCAAGCGCGATAGACGTGATCTAGAAAAATGGCGAGATGTTTGAAGCGGGTTCGGCGCCTCGCGCCTTGGCCTTAGTGCAGCGTTGTATGGCGAATTAAACCAACAGCAATACCTTCAAGCGAGAAGTCTTGCCCCGGTTGAATTTGAATGGGCTCAAAGTCTGGGTTTTCAGGCAACAGTTCAATACGCCCGCCTGACTTGCTTAAGCGTTTGACGGTGACTTCTTCATCAATGCGGGCCACTACGATTTGGCCATTACGGGCGTCGCTGGTTTTTTTGATCGCGAGTAAGTCGCCATCTAAGATGCCGGCGTCGCGCATGCTGAGGCCTTTGACCTTCAGCAGGTAGTCAGGCCGCTGTTCAAACATGTCGAGATCGATATTGATTTCTTTTTCGATGTTTTCGGTAGCCAAGATTGGATGACCTGCGGCAACGCGGCCAATCAAAGGCAAGAGCAAAAAGCCAGCGCCCGGCAGCGTTTTCAGACGAGGGCGATCAGCCGGGAGCTCGGTATCGACATCGGCCTCAATTGATTCATTGGCCAGATCGGTTAAGCGAATGCCCCTTGAGGCACCGGCTGTTAGTTCGATTACGCCTTTGCGGGCTAACGCACGAAGGTGATCTTCAGCCGCATTGGCAGATTTAAAGCCAAGCACCGTGGCCAGTTCAGCCCGCGTGGGCGGAAACCCCGTATTGATGATCGCCTGACGGATCAGATCCAAAATCTGTTGCTGACGATCGGTAAGCTTGAGCGACATGGAAAGCATCCTTTAGGCTAGTAAAAGCCGAGCTGTTTTTATATACAGGTATATTTTGCACGATTTAGTGAAATTGTGCAAATTTATCTGTATATAAAAACAGCGTTAGATGCCTTTAGGCGTTTTTCATGACCTCGGCCATCGCTTTGGCCACCGTATCGATGTTTTTGCTATTGAGTGCAGCCACACAAATGCGGCCACTGCTAACGGCGTAAATGCCGTGCTCACTACGCAAGCGTTCAACCTGGGGCGCCGTCATCCCCGAAAACGAAAACATGCCGCGTTGCTTCATCACAAAGCTGAAGTCTTGGGTGGCGCCGTACTGCGCGAGTTTTTCGACGATTTGACGACGCATCAGGCGGATACGGTCACGCATGCCGGCAAGCTCTTGATCCCACAGGGCAAACAGCTCGGGTGTGTTCAGCACCGTTGAGACGATCGTGCCGCCGTGTGTGGGTGGGTTCGAATAATTGGTACGAATCACACGTTTGACCTGGCTGAGCACGCGATTGGATTCGTCTTGGCTGCCAGTGACAATGGTCAGAGCACCAACCCGTTCGCCATAGAGCGAGAAGGATTTTGAAAACGACGAGCTGATAAACATCGTCATATCAAGATCAGCAAAGATGCGCACGGCTGAGGCATCTGGCTCGAGCCCGTCGCCAAACCCTTGGTAGGCGATGTCTAAGAAGGGGATCAGCTCGCCCGCTTTGACAACTTGTGCAACGGCTTTCCATTGTTCGTTCGAGAGATCAACCCCGGTTGGGTTGTGGCAGCAAGCGTGCAAAACCGCCACGCTTTTAGGTGGCAGTGCTTTGAGGGCCGCGAGCATGCCGTCAAAATTTAAGCCATGGGTGGCAGCGTCATAGTATGGGTAAGTGATGACCTCAAAGCCAGCGCGCTCAAACAGCGCACGGTGATTTTCCCAGCTGGGGTCACTGATCGCAACTTTGGCGTTGGGCGCAAGTTGTTTAATGAAGTCGGCACCAATTTTGAGTGCGCCGGTGCCGCCTAAGGCTTGCATGGTTAACACGCGGCCGGCGGCGATCAGCGATGAATTTTTGCCTAACACTAGCTCTTGCGCGCCTTTGTTGTAGCCGGCGATCCCTTCGATAGGTAAGTAACCGCGTGCGGCGGCTGCTTCAACGCGCGCGACTTCTGCGGTGTGTACGGCCTTGAGCAGGGGGATCTTACCGTTATCGTCGTAATACACGCCTACACCCAGATTGACTTTGGTCGTGCGGACATCGGCATTAAATTGTTCGTTTAACCCTAGGATTGGGTCGCGGGGGGCAAGTTCGACGGCTTGAAAGAGGGTGCTCATTTGGGTTTTAGTGTGCAAAAGGTAAGTGTGACAAGGTTGGGGTAGACGTACGCATTTTCAGAGAACATAATGGCGGGTTACCCTCAGTCCGAGGGGTATCCCGAATAAGTCTAGCATGGCCACCCGCAAGAGCAAAAAAACGATCGAGCACATTCTGCCAGAACACGACGACGCCGTGCCTCAGGGCGCAACCCTGAATCCTGAGTCCTGTTATGAAAGCCCTGCGACCAAGTCTCAAACTGAAGTTTCATTGTTACCTGTTGGTGGGCTTTTAAACGAGGCAGGTAGCGCTCTGGCGACGAGTCTGAGTGGCACAGTACCCGAGACCACTCAGGCTGCCTCCGATGAGCCTGCACCGGCAGTCGGTGCGACTGCGCCCGCCTTGGCGGGTTACGCTCCCGCAGCCGTTGACACGATTTACAGCGCAGCTATCTCAACCGGTGACGAGAAGGGTCGTTTTATTGATTATCCCGATAGCCCCTTTCACCTGTATCAACCTTATCCCCCGGGTGGTGACCAGCCCCGCGCGATTGATTTGCTTGAACAGGGCGTGCGCGATGGCTTGATGTCGCAAACACTATTAGGTGTCACCGGCTCGGGTAAAACCTTCACGATGGCCAATATGATCGCCCGTTTGGGCAGGCCCGCACTGGTACTGGCGCCGAACAAGACGTTGGCAGCGCAGT
>JAIPCU010000092.1 GCA_021738045.1 Candidatus Methylopumilus sp.
GATCCCTTTATCCATCGGCGTGGTGGCGAAGGACATCTTGGATTGCTTGAGAAAATTGAGTAACTGTTCGCGCAGACCGTAGTTACCAACGAGATACGTTGGTAACGCTACCGCACTCTTTGCTGCCTTAATTTTGCTTGTCACAAAATCAAGCGCTGCACTTAAACTTGCGGGATCGCTTTTTACTCTTTTGATGCTCGCTAAAGCTGAGCCTTTGACAGGCGAGCCGATAATCGGCATCTTGGCCAGATCCATGGGCACAGTGATGTAAGCGGGCGCACTCAGGCGCAACGCCTCGCTGATGACTCTCTCCATCTCACTCACCACGTTATCTGGCGTCAGATTTGTGGTGACGCAACAAGCAGCGGCTGAAAGGTGCTGAAAGTTATTGAACACCCCATCGCCAAGCGTGTGATGCGTGATCAGCCCTTGTTTTTGAATTTTGGTACTGGGCGCACCGACAATATGAAAAACCGGCAAACGCTGCGCGCGGGCACCCATCACACCATTGAGTGCACTAAGCTCGCCCACACCATAGGTTGTAGACAGAATCGAAACGCCGTTGATTCGAGCATAGCCATCCGCAGCATAGGCCGCATTCAGCTCGTTGGCGCACACAATCCACTCGACACGCTCACTCGCCTCGATCGCATCATCGAAGGGAAATGCATAATCGCCAGGCACACCAAACACACGGTCAACGCCAAGGTCTGCCAGTCGGCTGACCACGTACTCTGCAACGGTAGGAACTGTATTTGCCATCATTTTGCCTAAAAGGTTTGCTTAGTAAGTGGTGCCTATCAAGTGCTAAAGATTTTAGCAGTGAATACCCCGGCCAACCTCATGTACCACGCCCAATAGTTTGCAGGGGTACGACTTCGAGCGTTCAACGTAAACGTTCAGCGCGGCCCGAGGTCTGTCGGTATACTGCTTTGTCATCAAGCAGCCCAGTCGTGCCCCACAATCAACAATCATCGCTATGCAAACTGACTTGTTTGAACCCACACCAAGCGGAGACGACCCACCACAAGTTGATGTCAATCTTCTGCCCAAAGATGGCAGTGTGGCGTATATTTCTAAGGTTTTCGATCCAGACAGCTGCTCAACGTTATTCACTTCGTTACGCGCCACGCTCGACTGGCAACAAGACCAGTTAGTCATGTTTGGAAAACTGATCACTACCAAGAGAGAAGTCGCCTGGGTGGGGGATGCAGGCTGTTCTTATACCTATTCTGGCGTTAAAAAGTTTCCACAGGCCTGGACGCCAGAGCTGTTACACATCAAACACACCGCTGAAGCGCTCGCCCATCACACGTTCAACTCGTGTCTACTCAATCTGTATCACGACGGCGCGCAGGGCATGGGTTGGCACAGCGATGATGAAGTTGAACTCGAGGCAAACGCACCGATCGCCTCAGTCAGTTTTGGGGGTGAGCGTAAATTTTCTTTTAAACATAAGTTTGAAAAACTCCGCGCCTCTGTTGTCTTAGAGAATGGTAGCGTACTGCTCATGCATGCACCGACACAACATTTTTGGCACCATAGCCTGACTAAGACCAAACGTCGCGTGCTTCCTCGCATCAATCTAACCTTTAGAGCCATCAGGCAAGAGTAGCAATAACATGACCAAAAAGACGATCGCGATTATTGGCGCCGGCCTCGCTGGCCTTAGCTGTGCCGTTCGGCTCACCGCGCTTGGCCATCACGTCGAGCTTTTTGAAAAAAGTCGCGGCCCCGCTGGCCGCATGAGCACCAAGCGCGGCGAAGGTTGGGCTGCCGACCATGGCGCGCAGTACTTCACCGCGCGCGACCCACTGTTTATTGAACAAGTCAAAAAATGGGTAGCCGACCAAACGGTTGCACTTTGGACTCCTGAAATCAAAGTCTATGAAGCGAATCAGTGGACAACTTTTCTGTCACAAGATCTGCGCTATGTTGGCACACCTGCAATGAATACTCCGGCCAAGCAGTTGGCAAGTGGGCTACCGCTTCACACCAGTCAAACGATCGATGCGTTGTCCCACAAAGATGGTCACTGGTTTTTACATAGCGCCGAGGCGGGCGATATCGCTAAAGGGTTTGATGAACTGATTCTGGCGATTCCAGGGCCTCAGGCCCTTGCTCTAGCACAGCACCTTGATCCCGACATCAAAACGATTGCAGGGCAATCCAACATGAAGGGCTGCTGGACGCTGATGGCACGCTTTGAGCAGAGACCAGAGGTGGCCTTTGAAGCTGCCTTTGTGAATCAAGAGATCATAAGTTGGGTTGCACGAAATTCGTCTAAACCCCAACGTACAGGGCAAGAGTCGTGGACAATCCAGGCGAACCCACTCTGGAGCCAAGAGTTCATCGAGCTAGGCAAAGAAGACGTGGCAGATCAGCTGTTGGCGTGCGCCAAAAAATTAGGCTTAGATTGCACAGGTGCCGAGATTTCTATGCATCGTTGGCGCTACGCCAGCGGTTCGACAACTGCGACGCTGGGCTTTTATTCGAATCCCGCGCTACACCTTGGGATGTGTGGCGATTGGTTAAATGGCGGCCGAGTTGAAGGCGCATGGTTAAGCGGCTACCACCTGGCGAATCAATTTGCTGAGTAAGAACTCACCAGCTACAAGGAGGCTGTGCTCGTCGTTCAGTTCTTGATTGAGTGGCGTGAGCTAAGACGGTTCACGCCACTCAACGCTCACCGGACAATCGGCGCAATGCTGCTGAACTGATCCGTCCACAATCTCAACCCCGGTTGATCGTAAGGCTCTTGTCTGAGCACACGACCCTGATCGTCTCGAATGTCGCGATTGACCGAGGGGTACGCCTTTAGATAGGCCTGGTCCTGTGTCATGATGAAGTGCAGATTTCTTCTCACGTTGCGCACCTCATCCACGGCCTGATATTTGTGTCGGTAAGCCATCCCCAACACCTCGGCTTGAGCCTTCACAATTGGATAAAGATTCAAATAAGCGTTGGTGATGTTGATTGCGATGTGACCATCCGGTTTCAGGTGATCGCGATAAATCTGAAACGCCTCACGTGTCAACAAATGGATCGGCACCGAACCGCCGGTGAACGCATCCAGCACAATCACGTCGTACAACTTGTCTTTGGGCAGCTGTTCCATGCGCAGCCTAGCATCACCTAGCAAAATATTTTGCTCACCCGCTTTACACGTCGATAAGTTGTCAAACCACTCTTGCGCAATTCGCACGGCCGCAGGGTTGATTTCATAAAAGTCATAGGCATCGGCTGGGCGTGCATAGTTGGCCAAGGTGCCAGCGCCCAAACCAATCAATGCAACCGAAAGCGACGGTTTTTGGCTCATGGCCCACTGCAAAGTCTCGCCGATACCACTGTCTCGCGCATAGTAAGTGGTCGGCACATGACGCAGCTTGTCAGAGAGAAACTGCTGACCATGGGTCACATTACCGCTGAAAAAAACGCGGTCATCGCGCTCGGGCTCTTGGGCAAACCGTCGCTCTTTCACGGCGACCGTGCCATAAAAATTTCGGACTTGGTCGAGTAAAACCTCAGTACGATCGCCCTTGTGGACGTTACGCCAAGACCATGGGTTTTCCATGACAAACAACAACGCCACCATGAACACTGCCGTCAAAGCACCCACCGCCTGACGCACACGACCAGAGGATTGCCCCTCAAAGCGAAACAACACATGGCACGCCAACAAGGCCACCAACCCTAACGCAATCAGCCACTCGTAGTAATCGTCAAAGAATTGGGTGGCCACAAGGGTCACGAACAAGCCCCCGAATGCCCCACCAACCGACATGCACAGGTAAAACTCGGTCAATCGACGCGTATCCACCGGCCTGCGGCGATACAACTCGCCGTGGCACAGCATGCACACCACAAACAATAAAGCGTAATGCGACCAACGCACTTCATTGACGCCGTAGTCCCATTGAATGCCGAGCCAACGCGGTATGTCGTTCAACCCTGAAGACGCTAACAACAACACCAACGTGAGAAACGCAAACAACTTGGGGCGGTACCACCGAGGGTGGTCAAACGTCAGAATGAAAGTGACCAAATACAAGCCTAGCGTCGCCACCCAAAGCCCTGGCTCGGGTGCCACATCGTGGCTGATCTGATCAGTGGTCGCAATAAACACCAGTGAAGCCAAGGCCGGCAAAGCTACCCACGACAGGCGCTGGGCCAACGAAGGCTTGAGCGAACTGACCACGGCTTGCTTGGCAGGCACACCGTCTGCAGCCCCAGAAGGGGCTGCCCCGACCGGAGATTTGTTTTGCCACGCACCCAACGCCACGGGCAAACAAAGCAAGGCAAACACCCAAAAGCCAGCTGTCCAAAGGCGACCCATTTCCTGTTGCTCGAGCCAAGGCTCTAGCACATACGGAAAAGACAAAAGGGCCAAGAACGAACCCACATTAGACAAAGCGTACAAACGGAAAACTGATGAGGAGTGTGCCGTACTGGTGAACCAGTGCTGAACCAAAGGCCCGGTAGTCGCCAAACAGAAGTACGGCAAACCTACACTGACCCCCAAAATCAGCAGCACCTGAAACACAGGCGAATCGGGTGACTCAGGTCGAAGTTCTGAGCCGGGCAGCACTCTAGACGCCAACAAGGCTGCCAGTACCAACAAGACCACGTGGATACGCGCCTGAGTTTTGCGCGAGGGCAAGGCAGCTAAAGCATGGGCGTACAGATAGCCCAAGCACAACAGGCTTTGAAAAAACAGCATAGCCGTGGTCCAAACTGCTGGGCTACCGCCAAACCATGGCAGGATTTGTTTGCTCAACAGGGGCTGCACCTGAAACAACAAAAACGCGCTCGTAAATATTGTCAGCGCAAAAGGCAAGAAACTCCAAGGGCTGGAGGATTGACTTGGTAGAGGATTGGTCATGATCACGGGTTGACTAGAGGCTGTCAGTTAATTTTTTTAGTTTTGGCCGCCTATTCACCTCTTTTTTTGAGGAACCGTCATGCTAGGCGCAAACCGGATCGTACCAAACTTTAAGCAAGTTTGGCCTGCCGGCCAACTAGGCGCTGAGGCGCACACGATAACAATCCATCGCCATCACCCCAACCCTAGGCTCAGCGATCAGTCCAACTGAATATTCAAGTCCTTGACTAAGGCGCCTAAACGGACTGCCTCTGAGTGAATCAGATCCGCGAATTGTTGAGGTGTGCCCGCAACGATTTCGCTTCCGATCCCTTCCCATTTTTTTCGAAAATCGGGCTCATTAAAAATCTCAAGAAGCGTCTTGTTGAGTCTCTCGATGATGGCAGCCGGTGTCTTTGCAGGGACTGCAATGCCGTGCCAAGCAAAGTAATCAAAACCTTTGAGGCCCGCTTCGTCCATCGTGGGCACGTTAGGCAAGGCGGGTGAGCGCGTCGCAGTTGTGACCGCTATTGGTTGCAATAAGCCCGCTTGAATGTATTTCATTGAACCGGCCGTGATGTCGACCATACTGAAAATCTGACCACCGAGCAAATCATTCGCCGCAGGCCCAGCACCTTTGTAAGGCACATGCTGCATAGAGATCCCAGCCATTTTTTTCAGTAACTCGGGCCCTAAATGTTGTGGCGAACCACTACCTGCCGAACCGAAAGTGACTTTATTAGGATTTGCCTTCGCATAGTCAATGAATTCTTGCAGTGTTTTGATCTTTGAATCTGCCTTAACCTCAAGGACCAGCGGAAATTTCGAAATCTGCGTAATGGGTGCAAAATCTTTGACTGGGTCGTAAGCGAGATCCTTGAAAATCACTTTATTGATCGTCATGTTGCCGCTTGCCGCTAGCAAAATCGTGTAACCATCGGGCTTCGCTCTTGCAACCTGAGCGGTACCGATATTGCCACTTGCCCCAGCTTTGTTCTCGACAACAACCGACACCCCAAGCTTGGCACTCATCGGAACCGATAACAATCTGGCCATCACATCTGTTGGCCCACCCGGTGGGTAGGGCACAACAAAACTGATCGCTTGCGTCGGCCATTTATCTTGAGCGTGGCTCGTCGGCGATAAAAGTGTGAAGGCAGCTGCAATGATCCCAAGCAACGGAAACGTCTTTGGTAATGTCATGTTGTGTCGCTTGTTTTAGTGATGGTTGGATGGGTGAAAGATTTTTGCCATATTAGGCGATTTCAATTAGTCTAGACCAACTACCATTCACCAAATATCAACATTTGTACCAAGCTTGATTGACCTGTCGTCTCTGAAAATACCAAAAAATTTCCAAAACCCGTTTTATCTCGCCTATGCGGGATATCGATTTCAAGGCAACTACCGTGAACCTTCTCAGCGCAACAGCACTTGAACTCGCCCAAGCCTATCGCGCTCGAACGCTGTCGCCGGTTGAAGCGACCAAAGCAATTCTAGAAGCCATCCCTGATTTCGAAAGTCTCAATGCTTTTTGTCACCTCAATCCAGAACTAGCGCTTAGCGCTGCCCGTGCCTCTGAGCAACGCTACAACGCGGGTACACCGCTTTCTGGCTTGGATGGCGTACCCATCGGCATCAAGGATTTGATTGTTACAAAAGGCATGCCCACCAGAAGAGGGTCGCTGACAACTTCGGCCGACGATCCCTGCGACGCGTGCTGTGGCAGTCGGGTTGCGCGTATGGCCAACGCAATATGACTGAATCACAACTGAATGTCTTAGAGCCCGGGCTACGCCAAGCGGCTGATCGAGGGCGTGCCTACACCTTGCCGCAATATCTGAAAGCAACCGAAGAGCGCAGTGCGTTCGGTGCGCGCATGCGCGAGTTTCATACTGACTGGGATCTGCTTGTGCTGCCCACCATGCCGGGCACCGCGTTTGAAGTCAATCAACTCGGACCCAAACAGGCCGACGGCTCGATTGGCAGCGCCTGGCGCATTTGGAATCCTTTTTGTTATCTGTTCAATCTAACGATGCAACCCGCGGCGAGCCTGCCCTGCGGCTTTACCGCTAAAGGATTGCCAGTCGGCTTACAAGTCGTTGGGCGCATGCACGACGACCTCACCGTACTCAGAGCCTGCGCCGCGCTAGAGCCCCATGTGTCGCCGCTGAAGCTTGCACCGCGGCCGAACTGACCTAAAACAGGACATCCCTGAACAATTCAGGCGATACTTTTTAACGACCTGAAGCAAGACTACGTGTTGACTACTTCTGAAAAGATCGATATTCTTACCAACAACCTATCGATCAATAAGTGACCAGAAATGTCTAATACCGCCACACTATCAAGTAAGTTCCAAATCTCTATTCCAAAAGAGATCAGAGAAACGATGCACTGGTCTGCTGGGCAAGAGTTTGTGTTTCTTCCCAAAGGTGATGGTCTACTCGTGATGCCCGTACCCGAACTCAATCAACTTCGAGGGATCGCAAAAGGCGCAAATGTCGATAAGTACCGAGACCGCAAGGATCGTTTCTGATGGCATCCAAGCAACTATGGGTTGTGGATACCTCTGCATGGATTGAATGGCTGACGGATAGTCAGCACGGAAAAAAACTTAACAACAGATTTCCTGCAAAGGACTTTTGCATTGTGCCAACGATCGTACAACTGGAGTTATCGAAGTGGCTGACGAGAGAGCTTGGCGAAGAGCGAACTGATACTGTGATCGCCTACACGCAAAAATGCATTGTCGCACCGCTCGAAACCAACATCGCATTGTTAGCGGCAGAATGCCATCGAAAATTCAAACTGGCAACCGCTGACGCGATCGTTTACGCCACGGCGCAACATTGCGGCGCCGAATTACTGACTTTTGACGCCCATTTTGCTAAGCTGCCTGCAGTGACTTATTTGGCAAAGTAACCTAGGATTTTGGGTTGGCGGTACAAGTTTCGAACTTAGATCGGGTAGCGAATCTCTGATTAGCAATATAGATATTATTTAGTTTTGGAATCGATCATGAAAAATCTTATTGGTGTAGTGAGTATTGTTTTCGCTGCAAGTTCTTTATTTATCTCAAATAGCGCTCTTGGCCAGTCACTTGAAAAGTGTCTCAAATCTACTTATGGAGACTCAGCCGAGTGCGACAGCTACCGTTCCAACGGAGGCATCAGTAAAGATAATAAATTTTATGGTCTGCAAGTATCAGAGATTAATTCTTACAGACTTGAACTCGTGTTAGCACCATCTAATAAGAAAGATGATGTGATAAACGGTGTAAGAAAACTTTGCGGAAATATGGTGCTCAAGCAGTCTCCCGGTTCAGAACTTTGGTATCTTGAAACTCCGAATACCCAAGAAAACCCCGCAAAAGCTTGTGCGCCCTCATGTGGTGCTAGGAACATACCAAGCAATGGTACGTATCAAGTTCGCGTATCCCGATGGTCAGGAGAGTGTAAAAAGTAGTTTAGGCGTTCTCGTTCACCTATGAGCACCGAGCATGACGCTATTTACTTTTTAACCAAGTGCGCTCCAGTAGACCAAAAACTATCACTTAAAAGCGCAATGTCAAAACCTTCACGATCCCGCATAAAAGCTTGCGATCATTGCAAGGTAGAGAGCACAATACTTTTTCGCATTGTCCACGATCAAGCAGGTAAATGGACAATGGCTTGCGAAAACTGTCGCGCGGCAGTTCAAGACAATCCTTCATATCGCTATGGTGGTACTTGGAAAGCAAATAAGCGGCATTGATTTTTAGCAGCTTTGCCATGTTATGTGAGCAATGCTATTTGATGATTGATGCTCACCCCGCGTTGATGGCAACAAACCCGCCCGCAATCTCTTGTAAGTCATTATTATTATTGATAATTTTTTGGTGGGCGGTACAAGTTTCGAACTTGTGACCCCTGCCGTGTGAAGGCAGTGCTCTACCACTGAGCTAACCGCCCAATCTTGATGCGCACTTGTGGTGGCTAGATTGGAGTACTGAACGAATCCAAGGGGCGAATTATACACAGCCGCGCCAATTTACTTCAATGAAGGCCAGAGCGTTGTAACCATCAAGCCAAAAACGCTCAGGCACATAGTTGCGACTCCTCCGCCAATCCAAAGAACAACCTTGTGCGAACTTGTAAGCACTGTGACGTCAGCGCGCAAACCCGCAAAGTCTGCACGCAAACCAACAAATTCAGCTATGCAGCCATCAATCTTCGCCTCAAGGCGATCTGTCTTAGCCTCGAGCCGATCGGTTTTCTCTTCGAGCTGCTTGATCTCAGCCTTCACCTCGCTACCCAACGCAATTAAATCAGCCTTGGTTGCGTACTGCCCGCACTCTCGTTCAAGAACCTCTTGCAATTCTTGTGCATGCACTTCAGCCTGCGCGCGAGGCAGGCCCGCATTAACCAGTTTTGTGGCGTAGGCCAAAGAATTAAACATAGTCATCGTGCATCCTTCAACATTGAATCTTTAGACTAAACCGCCTGCAGTCTCCACTTTGAACTGCCGCAAAGTCAAACGCAACAGCCTGGGCCAAACTCTTACAAACACTTACATAAGCCTGCTAAAAATGGCCATAAACTAGCGCTAATTGCCTGACAACAAAGCATGCCAAGCTAGGCGAGCCATCCCAAGCAAAATCAGCCATAATCCTAGTCAAACAACATTGATACGAGACAAGCCTTGAAAATCACCGCAATCACTGCAATTCCCCTGTCCTTTCGACTTGATCAGGGCAAGACGGTCACGATGGGGATTGGCAGCACGACCAAGCGCGACACGATTATTATTCGGGTCGAAACCTCCGAAGGCATTACGGGTTACGGCGAAGCCCACCCCGGCCGAAGCCCCGGAGCCGTGGTCAGCCTGATTCACAATACGCTAGCCCCGATGCTGATCGGCATGAGCGCCACTGATGTCATTGGCGTCTGGAAACGCGTACATCGCATGCAACTTTCAAGCCACGGGGTAGGCTCGGGCGCCTCGCTGGGCTTATCGGGCATCGACATGGCGCTTTGGGATATTCGCGGCAAGGCCGCCAAGATGCCCTTGTATGAGTTGCTAGGCGGCAGCAAGCGCCGTTTGCCTGCCTACGCCGGCGGCATCTCGTTAGGCTATCAACCCAAAGAGTCTCTGGCAGAAGAAGCTCAAGAGTATGTGGCACGGGGCTATAAAGCGATCAAGCTCAGGCTGGGCGATAGCGCCAAAGCCGACATTGAACGCGTACTGCACGTGCGTAAAGTGCTGGGCGACGATATTGATATTTTGACTGATGCCAACACTGCCTACACCTTGGCTGACGTTCGACGCGTATTGCCTGTGCTCGCAGACATCAAAGCCGGCTGGCTTGAAGAGCCCTTTGCCTGTAACGATTTCTCGTCTTATCGCGAAGCGGCAAAGATTACGTCGCTGGTGCCGATCGCCGCTGGCGAAAACCATTATGGCCGCTTTGAATTTGCGCAATTACGCGAAGCGGGTGCCGTGCAGATCTGGCAGCCCGATTTGTCAAAATGCGGCGGCATCACCGAAGGCCTAGCCATTGCAGCCATGGCCTCAGCCTATCGTATCCCCATGCATACGCATAGCTCGGCCACTGGCATCAACCATGCTGCCACCATTCACTTTATGGCAGCCATTGAAAATTCAGGCTACTTTGAGGCTTGCGTATCGCACTTTAATCCCTTGCGCGATATGTTTGGCACCACCTTTGAGATTGGCGCAGACGGTTGCGTTGAACCTCTCGACAAGCCTGGTATTGGGCTTGAGATTGATGAAGCATTGTTTGCCAAGTACCCATTGATTGATGGGCCTGGCTATGTGGTGAAATTCTAGGGCTACAACGACGCGTCTACTGCATACTTAACTTGAAAGACAAAGAGCTACCGCTACATCATATTGACGCTTAACAATTACAACAAAACTTCTCTCATTAACCGGAGGCATCATGTTTAAAACTGTTGCAAAATTTTTCGCACTGCTCATTGCTGCTCTTGCAATGATCGCGCCGACACACGCGCAAACATTTCCAGAACGCTCAGTCAAAATCGTTGTGCCCTACCCACCCGGTGCCTTTAACGATTCACTGGCGCGCATGTCTAGCGAAAAGCTCACCAAGCTTTGGAACCAAACCGTTGTGGTTGAAAACAAGCCCGGTGGCAATACCACCATTGGTAATAACTACGTAGCAAAGTCGGCCGGTGATGGCTACACGATTTTAGTCACGCCCCTGCCCTTCTCGGCCT
>JAIPCU010000093.1 GCA_021738045.1 Candidatus Methylopumilus sp.
TGGGCGGTTCGCCAGACGTCATGGCCGAGACCGGCCGATCGCCAAGATTTCACTGCCAGATGCGCCAACACTTCTGGCCGAAGAATTTCGTTGGGTTCGAGCTCTTCACACCCGTCAAGAAAAATCATCCGCGAGCGCAGGTCGCCAAACTCCCAGCTCGCTTTTTCCTTGATTGCCAGACTCAGCCGCGAACTGAGGATCTCTGCTTCAATGGTTTCGTTATCGACTAGGCTGAACTTGAGTCGCCCGGTGGACGGCAATGCCTCAGGTGTAGTCACGGGCATCAAACCATCAGGGTAGGTGGCTTTCGCCACTGAAAGCATCCCCTCCAGCCACAAACCCGAAGCCGCCCTCAAGCCATCGAGAGCCTCTCGCCGGCGCAACATGATGGCGGGCAAGGCCACTTGGTCCGCGAGTCGACGCACGCCCGACTCAAGTTGAGCCACGAGACCCGGCAACCCATTGATGAGCCTGTCGATGAACAGCCTGCGCGATTGCTTCGCTTGGGCTTGCTTGGGTGCGTCAGGAACCATCGCTGAGCATCCGCCAAACCCACCAACCTAGACGACCGCCCCAGCGTTCGGATCGTCGGGGTCGATGTCCTTGCCGGTAGTCTTGATGAGGTCTTCGCGCTTGACACCCAACCACATCGCGATCGCCGCCGCCACGAAAACGGAAGAGTAAATGCCAAACAAAATACCGATGGTTAGCGCAACCGCAAAGTAGTGCAGTGTCGGGCCACCAAAGATCAACATCGAAATCACCATCATGAGCGTACAGCCATGGGTGATGATGGTGCGGCTGATGGTGCTCGTGATGGCATGGTCAATCACCTCGATCGTTGTCAGTTTTCTGTACTTTCGGAAGGCTTCGCGAATACGGTCGAAGATGACCACCGACTCGTTGACCGAATAGCCAAGAACCGCCAGGACGGCCGCCAGCACCGACAACGAAAACTCCCACTGAAAAAACGCGAAAAAGCCCACGATGATGATCACATCGTGCAGGTTGGCAATGATGCCGGCGACCGAGAACTTCCACTCAAAACGCAGCGCCAAGTAAATCATGATGCCGACGATGGTCACGGCAAGAGCCAGTGCTCCATCACGCGCCAGTTCGGAGCCGACCGAGGGGCCGACAAATTCACTGCGCTGCAGCCGAACGGGCTCTTCACCAACCTCCCCGCAAACCTGAGCGCTGGTCTCAGCGCCCTTTTCAGACTTGACCTGCTGCGTGCTCACCTTGCTGCCCTCGGCCTTGCAAAGCTCGCTGAAGACACGGGCAACGACCTCTGCCTGCTTGACTTCCCCGCGCACTGGCAGGCGGATCAAAACATCACGTGAAGTGCCGAAGTTCTGGACTTGAACCTCGCCAAAACCGAGTGACTCCACGGTAGCGCGCACACGGTTGATGTCGGCTGGCTGCGCATAGGCCACCTCGATCACCGTCCCCCCTGTGAATTCGATGGAAAAGTGCAGCCCGCGTGTTGCAATGAAAAACACCGCCGCGAAGAAAGTCAACGCTGATATGGCATTGAGCACCAGCGCGTTCCGCATGAACGGGATGTCGCGCCGGATTCTGAAAAATTCCATGTGTGTTCCTAGTTTGGCGACGTCAGGCTGCGAGGCACGGGGCCGGCCTCATGCAGACAGACCATCTCAGGCCACGGGCTTCCACACCTGCCCGATCGACACGCCCTTGAGTTTCTTTTGACGTCCATACCAAAGGTTGACCAAGCCGCGAGAGAACACCACCGCAGAGAACATTGAGGTCAGAATTCCGAGGCAGTGCACAACCGCAAAACCGCGAACGGGGCCAGAGCCAAAAGCCAGCAGCGACAAACCGGCAATCAACGTTGTCACGTTGGAGTCCAGAATGGTCGTGAAAGCCCGCTCGTAGCCGTTGTGAATCGCCGACTGCGGTGAGGCGCCGTTTCGCAACTCCTCTCGCACACGCTCGTTGATCAGCACATTCGCATCGATCGCCATGCCCAGAGTCAGCGCGATGGCCGCCATTCCCGGCAGCGTCAAACTGGCCTGCAACATCGACAACACAGACACCAGCAGCAACAAGTTGAAGCCAAGAGCAAGGGTCGAGATTGCTCCAAACAAAAGGTAATACGCGCACATGAACAGCGCAATCGCGGCAAAACCGTAAAGCACGCTGTCAAAACCCTTCGCGATGTTGTCGGCACCAAGACTTGGGCCTATCGTGCGCTCCTCAATGATCTCCATCGGCGCCGCCAACGAACCAGAACGCAAAAGTAAGGCCGTGTCCGCTGCTTCGCTGGTAGTCATACGGCCCGAAATCTGCACCCGCCCCCCCCCAATCTCAGCGCGAATCACCGGGGCAGTCACGACTTCGCCCTTGCCTTTTTCAAACAAGAGAATAGCCATGCGTTTGCCAATGTTGTCTCTGGTCACGTCTTTGAAAATTCGTGCTCCCTTCGCATCCAAGGTCAGGTTGACCGAGGGCTCTTGTGTCTGCGAATCAAAGCCCGTTTGAGCATCGGTGAGGTTCTCTCCGGTCAAAACAACTTGTCGTTTGACGATCAGGGGCTGACTTCCACGCTCCATGTAGCGTTCGCTTCCCAACGGAACGGGACCGTTACCGCTGATAGCGGCGGATGCCTCAACGCTCTCGTCGACCATGCGAACCTCAAGCGTGGCCGTGCGGCCGATGATGTCCTTGGCCTTGGCCGTGTCTTGGACACCAGGCAACTGCACCACCACGCGATCGGCGCCCTGCTGCTGAATCACCGGCTCTGACACGCCAAGTTCGTTGACGCGGTTGTGCAGGGTCGTGATGTTCTGCTTGACCGCAGCCTCCTGCACTCGCTTTGCGGCCTCAGGTTTGAGTGCGCCTGCGAGTTTGATTTCACCGCCCTCTTCAGATTCAGACCAATTCAGGTCTGGGAGCTCATCTTCGAGGAGCTTGCGAGCTGAAGACAACGTGTCGCGGTCCCTGAAGCGAACCGCCAAGGACTGCCCATCCCTGCTGATGCCAGCGTGGCGCAGATTCTTGTCCCGCAAAATAAGGCGCACATCCCCGGCGAGAGACTCCGCTTTTTTGGTCAGTGCCGACTTCATGTCGACCTGCATCAAAAAATGAACGCCTCCGCGCAGGTCTAGGCCCAGTGACATCGGAAGCGCATTCAAAGACATCAGCCAGTGCGGCGAACGTGACAAAAGGTTAAGCGCGACTATGTAATTCGCGTCAGTCGGATCCGGATTGAGCGCCTTTGAGATAGCGTCCTTTGCCTTGATTTGGGCATCTGTGTCGACAAAACGTGCCTTGACGGAGCCCGCCTCAAACTGGACGAAGTCCGCATTCAGCCCTGCGGCAACAAGCGCTTCTTCGACTCGAGTTGCAACCGTACCGTCCACCTTGACGGTAGATCGGCCACTGCTGACCTGAACCGCTGGCGCTTCACCGAAAAGGTTTGGCAGCGTGTAGACCGACCCAACCAGCAATGCCACCAACAGCAGCGCGTATTTCCAAACGGGGTAGCGATTCATAGCGAGTGCCTGGCCATCCAAGGAAACGAATCAATGCCGACTGAGAGGCAGTGGGCACCATCTGCTGCAGGAACGAACAGCCCCTTTCACTTGAAGGTGCCCTTGGGCAGCACGAGAACTACCGACGAACGTTGAACCTGAATTTCGACCCCACTGGCGACCTCGACGCCTAGGTAAGTCTCGCCCATCTTGGAGACCTTTCCGAGAAGTCCTCCTGCGATGATGACCTCGTCACCTTTGGCGAGCGCATCAATCATCGATTTGTGCTCCTTTTGGCGCTTCATTTGCGGTCGGATCATGACAAAGTAAAGCACCACAAACATCAGGATCAGCGGGAGCATCGAAGTGAGACTTCCGAACATGTCGGGGGTAGCACTTGGAGCGGGCGCTGCTTGGGCAAAGGCTTGAGAAATAAACACGTTGAGTCCTACTTGATGAAAGTTCCCCCTCAGGGAACCAAACCTAATACCGGGATTGTAATGTCGGGGCCCACGCCAGCAACCATGACACAAAAACAACGAAGCCGGCGTACGCCGGCTGTGTTGCCAATAAGTGGTTGCGGGGGCAGGATTTGAACCTACGACCTTTGGGTTATGAGCCCAACGAGCTACCAGACTGCTCCACCCCGCGCCAAAATGAAATGATTATAGCGCCAAAACTTACACGCAGACCGGGGATTCCCAACAAATAAAGCCCAGACACCGCATGATTAATCTCCCGATTCAGACCCAGACGACACATCAACTTCAGCGCGATCCACCAACTCAACGAATGCCATGGGGGCATTATCACCAACGCGAAAACGCATTTTCAAAATTCCTGTATACCCACCAGGCCTTGCCTTGTATCGTGGGCCCAACTCCTTGAATAATTTCGAAACAATCTCTCGCTCCCGAGTACGGTCAAATGCCAAACGCCGGTTCGCCAGAGTGGGCTCTTTCGAAAGCGT
Organism: Candidatus Methylopumilus sp.; assembly: GCA_021738045.1. Taxonomy (GTDB): domain Bacteria; phylum Pseudomonadota; class Gammaproteobacteria; order Burkholderiales; family Burkholderiaceae_B; genus Zwartia. The sequence continues at coordinate 4,468 of JAIPCU010000093.1, forward strand.
GATGAGTGGTTCAACAACACGGCGCAACTCCTTGGCCTTTGGAACCGTCGTCTTGATCGCTTCGTGCCTCAACAACGAATTACACATGTTGCGAAGCATGGCAAGCCTATGCTCGGAGGTACGGTTTAACTTGCGAAGACCGTGACGATGACGCATGGTGGATATCCTTTCTTCATATTATAGTAGCAGCCGTATCAGGTACTTCTACGTGCACCAGATCCACCCTAAAGACAGACCCCAAACTGAACAACTAAAAGCCATTCAAATACATTAACGTTTATCAAGACCTTGTGGCGGCCAATTTTCAAGCCGAGCACCAAGTGTCAAACCTCTCGAAGCCAACACCTCTTTTATCTCGTTCAACGACTTCCGGCCAAGATTCGGCGTTTTCAACAGCTCAGTTTCTGTGCGCTGGATCAAATCACCGATATAATATATATTTTCGGCTTTCAGGCAGTTCGCAGATCTTACAGTCAACTCTAATTCATCAACTGGCCTGAGCAAGATCGGATCGAACTGAGTATTTCGGTTCTGAGGCTCGCTAAAGGCGAGAATCTCGCTATTCTCAAGCTGCGCAAACACAGCCAACTGCTCTACCAAGATCTTTGCGGAAGCTCGAATCGACTCCTCTGGAGATATCGCCCCATTGGTCTGGATCTCCATGACCAGCTTATCCAAGTCAGTTCGCTGTTCAACGCGGGCGCTTTCGACCACATAGCTCACTCGGGACACCGGAGAAAACGACGCGTCCAGAACAATGCGACCTATCGACTTCGAGGACTCTTCCCCAAAACGGCGCATCGTGCCTGGAACATATCCACGGCCTTTCTCGACCTTGATCTGCATATCAAGCTTGCCGCCGTGCGACAGGTTCGCAATCACGTGACTAGGGTTCACGATCTCAACGTCATGCGGAGCCTGGATATCTGAGGCTCTTACGGGCCCCTCGCCATCCTTGCGAAGAACCAAAGTCACTTCATCGCGACTATGGAGTCGAAAGACCACGCCCTTCAAGTTGAGCATGATATGAACCACGTCTTCTTGTACGCCGTCAATGGCAGAATACTCATGTAAAACCCCAGCTATCGTTACCTCCGTAGGAGCATAACCCACCATAGACGAGAGTAAAACCCGACGCAACGCATTACCAAGGGTGTGTCCATATCCACGCTCAAAAGGTTCGAGCGTCACCTTCGCGCGGTTGACTCCAAGTGGTTCAACGTGGATGGCCTTGGGCTTAAGCAAATTAGTCTGCATGGAGTCTTTCTTTCAATACCCTCGGCTCATTACGCCGATAAGGCTGATGGATCCGTCGGTGAAGTGAATCTAACAATCACCAATCTCGAAAGTAGCCAACCCTCACCAAACATGGGGAAAAGGGCAGACCAAAGCTATCCGAAAACGCTTAACGCGAATAAAGCTCGACAATCAGCGCTTCCTTGACATCAGCGGCGAATTCATCGCGATCCGGCGTCTTTTTAAACAATCCCTCCATCTTTGAACTATCAACCTGAACCCATGCGGGAAGTCCGATCGACTCTGCAAGCTTCAGGGAATCTGCGATACGCAACTGGTTTCTAGACTTTTCGCGAACCGAAACCGCATCGCCGACCTTGACCATATAGGAGGCAATGTTAACCACTGCCCCATTGACGGTAATCGACTTGTGTGAAACCAACTGCCTTGCTTCTGCTCGGGTAGACCCAAATCCCATCCGGTAAACCACATTATCGAGACGAGACTCAAGCAGCATCAACAAATTTGCACCTGTATTGCCTTTTCGACGTTCGGCCTCGGCGAAGTAGCGCCTAAACTGCCGCTCAAGCACACCATACATACGCTTCACCTTTTGCTTCTCACGAAGCTGTAGGCCAAAATCTGAGGTGCGCGTTCCAGACGTCCGACCGTGCTGACCCGGCTTACTGTCAAACTTAGCCTTATCCCCGATAGGGCGCCGCGCGCTCTTGAGGAAAAGATCCGTACCTTCTCGACGGGACAGTTTTGCTTTTGGACCTAGATAGCGTGCCACATGAACTCCTTGATTTTTAGGTAGCGCAAACGTGTTACCTTGCGCTAGTCTGGCTTATCTTGTTTTTTTGCTCAGACCGGGGGCTTTTACAAATTATCGACGGTTAACCTTAAACCCCGAAAAAAGGCCTTCGAAAAAATTTAAAATCCGCCAACTCAAACAACTAGATCCGGCGACGCTTCTGCGGCCGACATCCATTGTGTGGAACTGGCGTGACATCCGAAATCAAATTGATTCGAATACCAAGAGACGCGAGCGCACGAACCGAAGATTCACGACCAGGACCCGGACCTTTGATCCGGACGTCAAGATTCTTGATGCCCTGCTCCTGCGCGGCTCTTCCTGCCACCTCGGCAGCAACCTGTGCCGCAAACGGCGTGCTCTTCCGCGATCCCTTGAAGCCCTGACCACCACTAGATGCCCAAGCCAAAGCACCTCCTTGACGGTCGGTGATCGTGATGATGGTGTTGTTGAAAGAAGCGTGCACGTGAGCAATCCCATCCGCCACGTTTTTTCTAACCTTCTTTCGCACACGTTGTGCGGCTGTATTCGCTGTCTTAGCCATATGATTTTTTCCTCAACCAGAACCGCAACATGCTTGCTACGGGCATACTCAACATTACTTTTTCACCACAGCACCCGACTTGCGGGGCCCCTTGCGTGTCCTAGCGTTGGTTTTAGTGCGCTGACCACGAACTGGAAGCCCGCGACGATGACGAAACCCGCGATAGCAACCCAAATCCATCAAACGCTTGATGTTGATTGACATTTCTCGGCGAAGATCACCCTCAATGGTGAGGCGACCGATTTCTTCTCTGAGACGCTCGAGGTCGGTGTCCGTGAGGTCCTTGATCTTACGATCAAAGGGCACACCGCTCTTCACACAGAGCTTCTGTGCAGTAGTCCTTCCAACACCGTAGATCGACATCAGGCCGATCTCCGCATGCTTGTGTGGAGGTATGTTAATGCCAGCAATACGGGCCATGATTTTCCTCTAAATAACTTTACTTACCGCCAGAATTAACCTTGCCGCTGCTTGTGTCGCGGATCAGTACAGATAACACGGACCACCCCTTTTCTACGGATGACCTTACAATTCCGACACATTTTTTTTACAGACGCAGCAACTTTCATCAAAATCTCCAAAGCCCACCGGGCAACAAACCTAATATCGAAGAAACGAACCGGTTCATAGTGAACTTACTTCGCTCTAAAAACAATTCTCGCCCTGCTCAGATCATAGGGAGTCAACTCTACCGTCACCTTATCCCCGGGTAAAATTCGAATGTAGTGCATCCGCATCTTCCCGGAAATGTGCCCGAGGACGACATGCCCGTTTTCGAGTTTGACTCGAAACGTTGCATTGGGAAGATTTTCAACAATCTCTCCCTGCATCTGAATAACGTCATCTTTCGACATGCAATCCGATTAAAAATTCAAGTGAACTAAACGTATATTCAAAAAACAATCAACTTGGCCTGAAATTCGATTTCTTTAACAAAGACTCATACTGCTGGCTTTGAACATAGCTTTGAACTTGGGCCCAAAAGTCCATCGTCACGACCACTATGATAAGCAACGACGTACCGCCAAAATAAAACGGAACGTTATACTTGAGCACTAAAAATTCAGGAAGAAGACAAACGCTTGTAATATAAATTGCACCCGCCAGCGTGAGTCTGGAGAGAATGCGGTCGATGTGCCGCGACGTCTGATCCCCGGGCCTTATCCCAGGAATAAAGGCACCACTCTTTTTCAAGTTATCCGCCGTCTCTCGACTGTTAAATACCAACGCAGTGTAGAAAAAGCAAAAGAACACTATAGCTGCGGCGTATAAAAGAACATAAATCGGCTGCCCTGGGGCAAGCAAGCCAGCCAAATCCTTTAACCACCTCAAACCATCACCCGTTGCAAACCAACTTACTACCGTTGCGGGCAAGAGGATTATTGACGATGCGAAAATAGGAGGGATCACACCCGACATATTTAACTTCAAGGGAAGGTGTGAAGATTGACCGCCGTAGACCTTATTTCCGACCTGACGCTTCGCGTAGTTCACCAAAATCTTTCGCTGCCCTCTCTCAACGAAAACTACGAAAAACGTCACCAAAATAACGACGAAAATAATAAAGAGGCAAGCCAGATAGCTCATGGCACCAGTGCGAACAAGCTCCAACAAACCACCTATTGCTCCAGGCAACCCAGCAGCGATACCCGAAAATATCAGTATCGAAATCCCGTTACCCAACCCTCGCTCTGTTATTTGCTCTCCTAACCACATCAGAAACATTGTTCCAGCAACGAGACTCACAACCGCGGTAACCCGGAACCCGAAGCCAGGTGAAATGACAAGCCCCTGCGACCCTTCAAGCGCAACAGCAATCCCAACAGACTGAAACAATGCGAGCCCCAGCGTGCCATATCTCGTAAACTGAGTAATTTTCCGGCGCCCAGACTCGCCCTCTTTCTTAAGCGCCTCTAACGAGGGAACCACATACGTCATCAACTGCATAATGATCGACGCCGAAATGTACGGCATGATCCCGAGAGCAAACACTGAAAATCGGGAGAGAGCTCCACCAGAAAACATATTGAAGAGGCTTAATATACCTCCTTGCTGACCTTTAAATAGCTCTGCGAGCTGGTCTGGATTAATACCAGGCACAGGAACATGTGACCCGACCCTGTAAACGATCAAAGCCAACAAAAGAAACGTAAGTCTGCGGCGAAGGTCCCCGAACTTCGAACTTTTTGCCGCCTGCGCAGAACTAGTAGCCACGTTGATGGTCCGCCGATTGAGAAATCAGGGTCAAGCTAGCGAACCACCAACAGACTCGATACACTGCCGAGCACCGGCAGTCGCCGAAATTCCCTTGAGGGAGACAGCGCGAGTTAAAACCCCAGTCTTGATAACTTTGACGAATCTCGACATTTCCCCAACAAGCCCAGATTGCTTCAATGTCAGCAAGTCCACTTCCGAAGCTTCCATCCGTTCCAGATCCGTCAAAGTAATTTCGGCGTTGTACTTCAACGTCGTTGACTTGAACCCGCGCTTAGGCAACCTACGCTGAAGCGGCATTTGCCCGCCCTCGAAACCCACCTTGTGATACCCACCAGCACGAGACTTTTGCCCCTTGTGTCCACGACCTGCGGTTTTACCTAGGCCTGAACCTATTCCTCGCCCAACTCGTCTTCGATCACGTTTAGCCCCGAAGGCTGGCTTAATTGAATTAAGTTCCATAGTTAACTTTCTAATAACAATCAAAGCACCTTGAGTAGGTAGGAAATCTTGTTGATCATTCCCCGAATCGAAGGAGTATCTTCGAGAGTCGATTCACTGTTCAATTTGTGCAAACCGAGGCCGCGCACAGTGGCGCGATGAGACTCTCTGGTGCCAGCAATGCTGCGAACCAATTTGATTTTTACTGTGGGCTTCTCGCTCATGATCGATTCTCCGAAAAATGTTCAGTTGAAAATTTCTTCAACTGTCAACCCACGTTTCGCCGCCACCTCTGCTGGCGTACTTGTATGCTTGAGAGCGTCAAGTGTGGCTCGAACCAAGTTGTAGGGATTCGAAGATCCTAGACTCTTGCACACAATATCGGTAACGCCCATAACTTCAAAGACCGCTCGCATGGGACCGCCCGCGATAATTCCGGTTCCCGAAGGCGCTGGCGCCATCAGAACGTGCGACGCCCCGTGTTCACCAACCACCTTGTGGTGAATGGAACCGTTTCTCAATGAAATCTTGACCATATTGCGCCGCGCGGACTCCATAGCCTTTTGAACAGCCACGGGTACCTCTTTTGCTTTACCCTTGCCCATACCAATTCGGCCGTCTCCGTCACCAACTACAGTCAGCGCAGCAAAACTAAGCGTTCTACCGCCCTTCACAACTTTCGTAACGCGGTTTACGGCGATCATTTTTTCCTTGAGACCGTCGTCATTACCTTCGGTCTGGGCTCGCGCCTGAAACTTTGCCATTTTTGTAATCCCCGCTTAGAACTGTAGACCGGCTTCGCGCGCGGCTTCGGCAAGTGCTTTAATACGCCCGTGATACGCAAAACCAGCGCGATCGAACGCCACTTTCTCTATCCCGGCCGCCTTGGCTTTTTCGGCAATTCGCTTTCCAACGATTGACGCTGCACCCACATTACCGCCATTCGCTGTATCACCGAGTTCTTTTCGGATATCAGCCTCCAGCGTGGAAGCACTGGCCAGGACTCGCGAACCATCATCGGAAATGACGCTTGCGTAAATGTGTGAATTAGTCCTGAAGACAGAAAGCCGGGCCACCCGCTGTCGAGCAATTCGAGCCCGAGTCTGCCTTGAGCGGCGAACACGCTGGTCTTTTTTATTCAACATGAAATTAGCCTCTTACTTCTTCTTGGTTTCTTTGATGGTGATCTTCTCATTCGCATAACGAATTCCCTTGCCTTTGTACGGCTCGGGAGG
>JAIPCU010000094.1 GCA_021738045.1 Candidatus Methylopumilus sp.
ACTGATGCCACGATTACCACCGCGCACGAACAACATGGCTTGCGGCATGATGGTATGCAGCTTCATGGCGTCGTGTCCTGCCCCGCTATTGAGTTTGAAGACGGGCTGACCAACAGCGGCTACGGCGCGCTCCCAGCGTTGTTGCCACGCGAGATCTGACGGGGCGGCTGCCGCACGCATCACCTCGGTGTATTCAAACTTAACTTGACGGCGCTCAGCAATTGCCTGAGCCTGTTTGACAATGTCACTGACCAACGTATCGCGCTGCTGATCAGTTGGTGCCCGCATGTCTAGGGTAAACGCGCACTCGCCTGGGATCACATTAATCGACCCACCCGGCACTTGAAACTGACCCACCGTCGCGACCGAATCGGCGTCGGCTAGGGCGCGCTGCTCGGCCATCAAACTGATTTCAGCGGCAGCCAGCATGGCGTCTTGTCGCATCAGCATGGGGGTTGTGCCAGCGTGGGCCGCCATGCCAATCGTTTTACACGTGGCCCTAACCCCTGCGTTAATTGAGGTGACCACACCCAAAGGCAAAGCGCCTTCGCACAGCACTGGCCCTTGCTCAATGTGCACTTCAACAAAGCCCAGATATTTTTTGGGGTCGCGCTTAAGCGCGGAGATCGCCTCGAGCGTTCCGGGCAAGCCAGCTTTTTGCATGGCCTGCTGCAGCGTGACGCCGTCAGCATCGACCTGCGCAAGCCACGTGGGGTCAAAGGACCCTGTCAGGGCACTGGCAGCCAAAAACGTTGCACGGTAACGCTGGCCTTCTTCTTCAGAAAAACCGACCACTTCGATACCAAAGGGCAAACGCTGTTTGCGTTGCGCTAGATCGCGAACCGCCGCGATAGGTACAAAAATCCCCAAACGACCATCATATTTGCCACCATTACGTACGGTGTCGTAGTGCGAGCCCGTCAGCAAACGAGGCGCCGCCTGCGATTGCCCGTGATAGACCCCAACAATGTTACCCACCGCATCGGTTGATACCTCATCAAACCCAGACTCAAGCATCAGAGCACTTAAGCTGCGCCCGGCTGCCAAATGCGCTTCAGTCAAATAGGTGACGGTCAACTGGCCCTTCTCGGCCCAGTGCGGCTCGCTAAACTGAGCGAGTTGCTCAGACCACTGCATGATGGTGTCGCCAAAGTGCATGTTTAGACTGATCGCCTCGAAAAATGAAAAAAGCCCAACCCACAGGCAGGACTGCATGAAACAGCAAAAGCCACGACTGCAAGCGAGCAAATGCCCGCACGTGGGCACAGAAGGCCTAAGTATGGAACTATAACCAAAAAGTCAAAAAGGCGACAGAAAACCCTGTCGCCTTAGCAGTGAGCCCAAGAACAATCTGTGTTTTAGTACTGCTTATATGGCAAGAACTTGCCCGATAAGACTACATTCACACGATCACCCTTTGGATCGGGTTCACGCTTGATGTCCATCGAGAAGTCAATCGCACTCATGATGCCGTCGCCGAACTCTTCATGGATGAGTTCTTTAATCGTTGTGCCATAGACGCTGACGATTTCGTACCAGCGGTAGATGAGTGGATCAGTCGGCACCGAGCTGCGCAGTGAACCCTTGTAAGGCACGACTTGCAACAGGGCAACGGCTTCTGCGGGCAGCCCAAAGGTCTTGCCGATAATGGTGGCTTGTTCTTTGGTCAGAGTCATCTGCCCCAAACAGGCAGCGGTTACCCATTCTTTAGAGAGCTTCAGTTTTTTTGATACATCGGCCCACTTGATGCCTTTTTGCACCTTGGCCGAATAAATCAAATCGGTCACGTCTCCGCGTGTCATTGGTTTAGCAACTGCTTTGGCGACTGCCATATAGATCTCCTGAATTTAAAAAATAAAAAATTAAGTCGCTGCAAAGGTCTTAGACCGATGCACTAAGAAATCAATCAAGTGGTTACGCACTTCGTAAAACTTTGGATCATGATGCATCGTCGCGCGTGTACGCTCGCGTGGTAGAGGGTTGGTGACAATCTCTGCGAGCTTGGCGCGTGGGCCATTACTCATCAAAAATATTTTGTCTGACAATAAAATCGCTTCATCGACATCATGCGTAATCATGAAAATAGTTTGTTTAGTTTGGCGCACAATCGTCACGAGTTCGTCTTGAATATTGCCACGGGTCAAAGCATCTAGTGCGCCAAAAGGCTCATCAAGTAGCAACATTTTCGGTTGGATTGCAAACGCACGGGCAATGCCTACGCGTTGCTTCATCCCACCTGACAACTGCGAGGGCTTTTTATTTTCTGAGCCTTGCAAGTGCACCATATCGATGAACTGCTGTACGTGTTGATCAACCTGCACGCGCGTCCAGTCTGGCCACTTCGAGCGTACAGCGAAGGCAATATTGGCGTGCACGGTCATCCAAGGCATTAGGGCATGCGCTTGAAACACCACGCCACGATCTAGGCTGGGGCCCGAGATTTCGCGCCCATCGATAAAGGCATGACCACCGGTGGGCTCTTCGAGTCCAGCGAGCACGTTTAAGATCGTTGTCTTGCCGCAGCCTGAGTGGCCAATGATGCACACAAAATCACCTTTTGTGATTTCGAAATTGATGTCTTCAAACACCACAAGCTCACCCTCGCCCGCAGGGCTTGGAAACGACTGTTTTAGGGCTTGAACTTGAACAAAGCTTTGCATACTAGAAACACTCGCTTGATTGAACGCTACGAAAGTTAATCACGATAAGTCACCGCTTTTTGAAGACGCGCAAAACACATATCAAGCAACATACCGATCACGCCGATCAAAAATACGGCCACTAAAATATTGGCGATTGAGAGGTTGTTCCATTCGTTCCAAACGAAGTAGCCAATGCCAGTCCCGCCCACCAACATCTCGGCAGCCACGATCACCAACCACGCAATCCCGATCGAAATCCTCATGCCTGTCATGATCGTCGGTGCAGCTGCGGGCAAAATCACTAACAGCGCTTTACGCAAGGGCCTGACTTCAAGCGTGCGTGCCACGTCAATCCATTCTTTACGCACTGAGGCCACACCAAACGCCGTATTAATCAGCATCGGCCAAATTGAACAAATGAAAATCACAAAAATGGCCGAGACGCCCGAGTCCTTCAACGTAAACAAAGCAAGTGGCATCCAGGCGAGTGGTGAAATGGGCTTAAGCACTTGAATAAAAGGATCAAGCGCTTGAAACACCAAACGCGACATCCCGATCAAAAAGCCCAGCGGCACAGCAACTAGCGCAGCCAAACCAAAGCCCAGTGCCACCCTACCAACTGACCACGCTAACTGAATCCCAATGCCCTTGTCGTTAGGCCCCTTGTCATAGAATGGATCAGAGAGTTGCTCGACGAGTTTGCGACCGACGTCGATTGGTGTCGGAAACGCTGACTTCTGACCGGTCGAAGCCGCAGCCCCCACTAACTTGGCATACTCGTCATCGACCACCTGAGCGCTGGTAAAAGGCATCGTGCCGATCTGCCAAGCGGCTAGAAACACCCCTAAAATCAGCAGCGATAAAATCAGTGCGCGCAGTTTTTCGCTTTTAAGCATCGCCCTTAAACCTTCTTAATCGCAAAGCTATCGAGGTACTCTTTGGGCTTGCTTGAATCAAACACTTTACCCATGACGGTGATCATTTTGGTGTTGCTTGCGGGTGCAACCAAACCGGCTTGCTCCATCGCACGACGCGCATCAGTTGCCAAGAACACATCACGGGCAATTTTTTGATAATCCACTTCACCTTTGATCTGGCCCCAGCGTTGCATCTGCGTCAAGATCCAAATCGCAAATGACTCCCACGGAAACGGATCAAAGCCTGCACGGTCTGGTACTTTTTTAACCCCGCCCAAGCCATCGGCGAAAGTGCCTGTCAACACTTGCTCAACGACTGTTAACGGCTGATTCAAATAGTTAGGTGTCGAAATCGCTGCCGCAATTTCTTTACGATTCTCTGGTTTCTGTGCATAAGCCGTGGCTTCAACGATGGACCGTAACAACGCACCATAAGTATTAGGGTTGCTGGTGACAAACTCTTTGCTCGCCGCAAAGGCGCAGCAAGGATGACCATCCCACAACTCTTTTGACAGGATATGAATAAACCCGACACCATCAAACACCGCACGCTGATTAACCGGATCGGGTCCTAAGAAACCATCGATGTTGTCAGCGCGCAAGTTGGCGACCATCTCGGGTGGCGGTACGACGCGGATCTGCACATCGCGATCAGGATCCAGACCATGTTCAGCCAGGTAGTAGCGCAACAAATAGTTGTGCATCGAATAGTCGAACGGGATTGCGAACTTAAAGCCTTTCCAGTCTTTTGGATTACGTTTGTTTTTGTGCTTCATGGCAAGCGTGATCGCTTGACCATTAATGTTTTCAATCGCTGGCACTGTATACGGTGTGGGTGATGCACCGGCGCCGATTGAGATCGCAATTGGCATCGGCGAAAGCATGTGCGCCGCGTCGTACTCTTTGTTCATGGTCTTGTCGCGAATCACGGCCCAGCCTGCGGTCTTGATCACTTCAACGTTTAAGCCCTGGCGCTTATAAAAGCCCATTGGGTCGGCCATGATGATTGGCGTTGCACAGGTAATCGGTATAAAGCCAATTTTTAAATCTGTCTTTTCTAACTTGCCACCTTGAGCGAAGGCCTCTTTGGCAGCCGCTAACGGAAACAGTGCAGATAACGCAGCGAGCGCCGTGGGTGCGCCCACAGCCTGCAAAAAGCGTCTACGCATGCCGTCTTCAGGAAACACCGCACGCATCACAGCTTGCTCAACCACCCGCGAGGTCAAAGCGTCTGATGAACGCTGATCGACCAGCGACACGCTGGCTTGATGCTCGGCTTCAGACTGATGCTGGCCACAGGCACAGCGCAAACGAACGTTCGAATCAAATGGATTTGAGAATAGTGACATCGTGAGCACCTTTTGCGTTGAGACTTGATATCAGGTCAAAAGCAAATAGCGTGCCAACTTGGTGAAAGGACTTTTTGTGGGGCAAAGCTGCACGATCATTCTGCGCGATGCCTTATTTCACAGCGCGATGACAGATTGCTGTGCATGAACTCAGTGCAAAGGCCCGCAGGCTAATCAAAAGCGCACCGAAACGGTGATTGCAGACGTCAAGACTAGTGCATCGACAATCATCAAACGCTATTCAGAGCAACCCGCAAGGGTTATCATCGTTGCACGTAAGCGGCTCAGCGCTTGCTTCAAATCTGCCTCTTTCATGCCAAAAGCAAACAACACACTCCGTATTTGGGATTTGCCCACGCGCTTGTTCCATCTTGCCTTGGCGCTTTGCGTGGCGGGTGCGATCGTCTCGGTCAAGCTTGGTGGGCTTTGGATGGATTGGCATGTGCGCTTGGGCATTGCCTCGCTTGCGCTGGTCACCTTCAGAATCATCTGGGGCCTGATCGGCCCACGCTACGCCCGTTTTGCACAGTTTTATACCTCGCCACTCAAGACATGGGCGTATTTCAGAGCACCCACAAAAAGCGCTGGCCACAACCCAATGGGGGCCTGGTCCGTTTTTGGGATGCTTGCGATTATTGGCTGGCAGGGCACGACCGGCCTGTTCGCGAACGACGACATCTTGACTCAAGGGCCGTTTGCCAACATGGTCAGTAGCGCCTGGTCAAACCGTCTGACCAGCCTGCACCAATTTAACGAATTCTTTTTGTACGCCGTGATCGGATTGCATGTCAGCGCAATCGCCTTTTACACCTACAAAGGCCAGCGACTCATCATGCCCATGGTGCATGGCGAGGTACAGGCAGATGCCCTGCCGCCTGGCACCGCCCCCGCTCAAGACGACTGGCGCGTGCGCGCTGGCGCGGCATTACTAGCGCTTACCCTAGGTACGCTCGCCTGGCGGCTTATTGGTCTCGCGTTCAACGCGAGTTAATATCTTTTTCAAGCATCATTTTCAAAATTCATTTTCAGGGAAAGTCTTATGCCAATCGTTACCAACGGATCCTGTCGTATTTATTGGCGCGGGGACGGCGACACAACGCTACCGGCGCTGGTCTTGGGCAACTCTTTGGGTACCGATCATGCGCTATGGGATCCGATGCTCCAGGCACTGATGAAAAGTTTTTATGTGGTGCGCTATGACATGCGCGGCCATGGTGGCTCTGAGGCACCACAGGGCGATTACTCGCTGGCTCAGTTGACAGATGATGCTCAAGCTGTGATTGCAGCTGCCCGTCTGAGCTCGTATGACTATTGGGGGATCTCACTCGGTGGGATGGTCGGCATGGAGCTTGCTGCGCGCAAACCGCCGGGTTTACGTCGTGTGGTGCTCAGCAATACCTCTGCAGAGTTTGATGCTGGCATCTGGGACACCCGCATGGCGGCACTTAAGCAAGGCGGCATGCCAGCCATTATCGATGGCGTCATCGGGCGCTTTTTCACCCCTGACTTTGTGGCAAAAAACACCATTGAATTAAAGCGTGTGCGCAATACCTCTCTGTCTCTCGCAGCCCATGGGTACGCGGGTTGCTGTGCTGCAATTCGCGATATGGATTTGTACCCACGGCTAGCCAACATTCAAGTTCCAGCCTTGGTCGTTGTAGGCGACTCTGACTTATCAACCCCCTTGGCACGTGGCCAAGCGTTGGTTGAACGTATCAAAGGCGCCAAGCTTGTGATGGTGCCGTCGGCACATATCCCGCCCACTGAGATCCCAGAGCAATATTTACAAACTGTGCTGCCGTTCTTGAAGGCTTGAATTTGGAGTGTTCTTGAAGTCTGAATGATCGCTGTCACTCTAGCTATCTTGAAAAAAAACGAGGCCCTGCTGGGCCTCGTTATACATCTTGCGCCAAAACATTAAACCGTTTCGAGCGTTAGATCATCTACATTCAAAAGAGCTAAGTCCTCGTTTCGCTTTAGCTCAAACAACCAACTCTATTTTTTAGCGCGGTACGAGTCGTGACAGGCTTTGCAACTTGCGCCCACGTCGCCAAAAGCCGCGCGTAGTTTTTCAAGATCGCCACTACCTGACACGTCAGATAACTTCACAACAGCTGCCTCAAATTTTTGCTGCGCTTGTTTAAAACCAGCGGCGTCAGACCACACTTCAGGCTTGGCATTACTACCTGCTTGACTGCCCGTCGTGAAGGCCGCCCAAGGCAAAGTCGATAAGGTTTTCAACACATCAACGTTTGCTTTGATCGCAGCCGCATCATAGGGTGTTGCACCCTTAACCGTCGGCTGCATGCGCCCTAAATGTGAGCCAATTAACGTGAACGCTGACTGGCGATATTTAATCGCATCTTCGGGCTTTGCGAACTGCGCCTGTGCCGTTTGCGCGAACAGAGGTGCTGCAACGGTCAGAGCCAACAACAGCAACTTAATTTTTTTCATGTATCCCTCAGAGAAAGTGATTTTTCGGTGAATAAAGGCAAGACTCTTAAACGTAAGACTCGATTGGTCAAAGTGAGCTTTCGACAAACCAAAGCAACTTCTCGGACAAGGAATGTGATTGCTAAAAAATATCCTGCACGCGCACTTCTACAATTACACAACGGTATTTTTACAGTCACTCAACAGTTTTAGCAAGCGTCTGTGCCATCCCGATATAGTTGCGCGGAGTCATTGCCAGCATCCGTGCTTTGACCTCAGCAGGCAACGCTAGGCCAGAAATGAACTCATGCAAAGCTTCTTGAGTAATCCCTTTGCCACGCGTCAGTGCCTTGAGTTGCTCGTAGGGCTGCGGCAAACCATAGCGACGCATGACCGTCTGAATCGGCTCGGCTAACACCTCCCAGCAACGGTCTAAATCAGCATCAATTGCTGCGGCATTGACCTCGAGTTTGCCTAAGCCACGCAAACACGAGTCATACGACACCAGGCAATAGCCAAGCGCCACGCCTAAGTTACGCAGCACGGTAGAGTCAGTCAGATCACGCTGCCAACGCGAAATCGGTAGTTTTTCAGACAGATGGCGCAACAAGGCGTTTGCCAAGCCTAAGTTACCCTCAGCGTTTTCAAAGTCAATCGGGTTGACCTTGTGCGGCATCGTCGACGACCCCACCTCGCCGTCTTTGAGGCGCTGCTTGAAAAACCCAAGCGCAATGTAGCCCCAGATATCGCGGTTCAAGTCGATCAAAATCGTATTGGTGCGGGCGACGGCATCAAACAAGGCCGCCATCCAGTCATGCGGCTCGATCTGAATCGTGTGTGCATTTTGCTTAAGGCCCAACTCAGCCAATACCTTGCCGCTAAAGCGCTGCCAGTCGATCTCAGGGTACGCTGACATGTGCGCGTTGTAGTTGCCGGTAGCACCATTCATCTTGGCCAGAGGCACAACGGACTGAATATTGGCGATGGCATCACGCAAGCGCGCGGCCACATTGGCAAACTCTTTACCCAAGGTGGTCGGTGTAGCCGGTTGGCCGTGCGTACGCGCAAGCATGGGCTGCGCGGCTTGCGTGTGCGCAATGTGTTGCACAGCGGAAAGCAGCTTTTGCAACTGCGGTACGACCACCTGGTCGCGCGCCCGACCTAACATCAAGGCGTGCGAGGTGTTGTTGATGTCTTCAGAGGTACACGCAAAATGGATAAATTCGCCTGCCGCCTCAAGCTCTGCATCGCCTGCCACCTGCTCTTTTAGCCAGTATTCAACCGCTTTCACATCGTGATTGGTGACGCGTTCGATCTGCTTAATACGATCGGCGTCAGCTTCTGAAAAATTAGTCACAATCGCCTGCAAGCGAGCCCGAGCTGTCGCCGAAAACGGTTTTAACTCAGCGAGCCCCGCCTCAGACAAGCCGACCAACCAGGCCAGCTCGACCTCGACCCGATGAGCCATAAAGCCCGCTTCTGACAATAAGGGTCGCAAAGGCTCGCAGCGCGATGCATAACGCCCGTCAAGAGGCGAAACGGCATTCAAAGCGCTGAGCGCTGGGTTGGTTTTCATATTCAGAATGCTCAAAAAAACGACAAAATGGATAAAGATAAGTTTATCACCCCGGTTTATACGCTAATTGGCATGGCAGGCTTTACACTTTGGGGGGTTGCAGTTTTGGCCGGATTTTGCAGTTTGGCTCCATATGCATCTATACCGGCTTGAACTGGCCGTCATACCTTAGACTCAACAATTGCGGCAAGCCTCCAAATGATGAAATTGCTTTCTTCGCCCACCAGTCCCTACGTACGCAAAGTGCGTATCGTCATGATTGAAAAAAAGCTCGACTATCAATCAGAAAAGGCAAATGTGTGGGATGCCGATACCCGCATCCAAGAACACAATCCACTGGGCAAGGTCCCATGTTTAGTCACCGATGATGGCAGCGCGTTATTTGATTCGCGGGTCATTGTTGAGTATCTTGATACCCTTTCGCCCGTTGGTAGCCTGATCCCCAGAGGCGGTCGCGAACGTGCAGCCGTCAAATGCTGGGAGGCCTTAGCCGATGGCACGCTTGACGCCTGCGTGACAATTGTCAAAGAATTGCAGCGCCCTGTCGGGCAACAAAGCCCTGAGTGGATTGAGCGCCAATACGGCAAAATTGATGCCGCACTTAGCGCCATGGAAACCGGGTTAGGAGATCAGAATTTTTGCATGGGTATTAGCTACACGCTCGCCGATATCTCGGTCGGGTGCGTGTTGGGCTATATGGATTTACGCTTTGCGCACATTGACTGGCGCAGCACTCATCCCAATTTGGCGCGTCTAGACAAAAAACTGGTGGTGCGCCAAAGTTTTATCGATACCGCGCCGCCTGCGGCTTAAAAACTATACCGCGCCACAGTCAGATAATAATGCCGCCCCCTAGGCAAATATCACCGTCGTATAACACCGCAGACTGCCCTGGCGTCACGGCCCACTGCTGCTCGGTAAAGCTGAGTTCAAAGGCGGAATACGACCCATCTTGATCTGCTGAAGCAGACTGGGCGTCAGGCACACTGCGAGAAACTACCCCTTGCTTGCCCGCCGCACTGAGCACGCAATCGGCATCAGCCTGCCGGTACCGCGTTTTAGCGGCATAGGCCCCGGGGGCTGGGGCTTGCTCATCCACCCAACTCACCTGCCCTGCCTGCAATGTGGGCGACAACAACCACGGGTGGTCGTGGCCTTCTACGACATATAACGTGTTGGTTGCCATCTCTTTGCGCGCCACATACCAAACTGGCCCCGTGCCATCGGCCTGTTGGTGCCCTTTTACGCCCCCGATCCCTAAGCCTTTGCGTTGGCCAAGCGTGTAAAACGACAGGCCGTGATGCGTGCCAACCCGCTCGCCCGTTTGCGTGATGATCGGCCCTGGGTCTGTTGGTAAATAGCGATTTAAAAACTCACGAAAGGGACGCTCGCCGATAAAACAGATGCCGGTCGAGTCTTTTTTTGCAGCGTTAGGCAAACCAATATTGTGGGCAATACGGCGAACTTCATCTTTGGTGATGTCGCCCAGCGGAAACAACGTGCGCGCCAACTGCGCTTGATTCAGTCGATGTAAAAAATAGCTTTGATCTTTGGTGTGATCAAGCGCCTTTAACAACTGGTAACGCTCACCGCTTGGTCCCTGAACCGCGCGCACCCGTGCGTAGTGACCGGTCGCGATGTGATCGGCGCCCAAGCTCATGGCATGATCTAAAAACGCTTTGAATTTGATCTCGGCATTGCATAAGACGTCGGGGTTAGGGGTGCGGCCCGCCGAGTACTCGCGTAAAAAATCGGCAAACACTCGATCTTTGTATTCGGCCGCAAAGTTCACCGCCTCAATATCAACGCCCACGACATCGGCCACGCTTGCGGCATCTAGCCAGTCTTGCCGGGTTGAACAGTACTCTGAGTCGTCATCGTCTTCCCAGTTTTTCATGAACAGGCCGATGACCTCGTAGCCCTGCTCTTTCAGTAACCAAGCGGTCACAGACGAGTCAACACCGCCAGACAT
>JAIPCU010000095.1 GCA_021738045.1 Candidatus Methylopumilus sp.
CAGGGGCAAGCCAACCGCGTAGGCCTTCGCCATAGGCTTTTAAGCCAGCTTTTGACGCGCTATAGGCCGGTGTTAACGGCAAGCCAAAGTACGCGGCTAATGAACTGATCAACACGACTTGCCCGCGACCGCGCTTGCGCATGCTGGGTAAGGCTGCGTGCACCATGGCCATCGAGGCGCGTAGGTTCACGTCGAGCAGTAGATTGGTTTGCTCCCAAGACTCGCCCTTACCTTCTGGGCCGATGTTGATATTCATGCCTTGATTGGCGATCAATAAATCAATTGGGTGCAAGGCGTCTATGTCTTGCACCCAGTTTTGTAAGGTGTTGGTGTCGGTGATGTCAAACACTCCCTTCACCACGTGGGCACCTTGCGCCCTGCAGGCGTGGGCGGTTTGCTCAAGTTTGCTTTCGTTACGGCCGTGCAAGATCAATGTGACGCCCGGCGCGGCGTAGGCTTTTGCTAAGGCGTTGCCGATGCTACCTGACGCACCAGTGATCAAGATTGTTTGGGCGGTGTGGGGTTTCATATTGGCACGAGGCTCAGTAACTGTTGCAAAGGCGAAAGCTCGGCGGCTAGACGCTCGCAACTACCTTGCACGGCTTGCGCAATACTCGGAGGGCAATAAAAACCGCCATACACCTGGGTGCTATGCACGACCACACGTTTAAAACTCTGAAACAACTCAGCCTCGGGCGCCACTGGCATCCCCCAAAACTGAGCCAAGTCTTGTTGATCAGTTAAGCCGGGCAGGTTGTATTGCGGGTCACCCAAGCAATGCGTCGGGCAACCTTGTTCAAGCGCCACATACCCCACGGTGCTATTGAGGGTGATAGTGCCTTGGGCGTGTTTCAGTAAGGTGGCTAAGTCGCCGGTTTCTAAGTACACCACCCGATCTTTCAGACCAAACTGATGCTCTAGATTCAACACCACACGGTCGTAATGCTCCCAACCGGTATCGAGTGGATGATTTTTGATCACTAGCTTAGTGTCTGCAGGCGCGTGTTGCGCAAAAGACTGCAACACATGTTTGAGCATCAACTGCATGGTGTGAAAGCGCTCGTGATCGCGTACTTGCGAGTCACTGTTTAACTGCAGCGGAACAAAAAAATACGGCGTGCGTTGTGCGACTAAGTTTTCGATCTGGCGGGTGTTCACAGCAGCCACGCGCTTCAACAGACGGCTGCGTTGTATGTAGCCCGCGTACTCGACAGCTGCGCTCATGTTGTGATGGCTGCGATATTTTGAAAACAACAGCCGATTGAATACGCCCGAGGCTTGATAGGCGATATCGTGCATGGCACGTAACCCGAGGCGCGAACGAAAGTCTTTTAACGATGGCTGCGGCGGGATGTGCTGCGCTGCCTGCGTAAACCACGTAGGTGAGCGAGGTAACTGCGATCGGGCGTTGACACCCTCTTGCTCAAGCGTAATCAGATTCGGCCTGAAATAGCCTTCTTCAAAGACATGATTACGTACGTTGTTTTGTCGAGCTTGCTCGAGTGCCGCGATATGCACGGGTCGCCTGTCACCGAATACCACTTGGTCGGTAATGCCATGTTTTGCGTAGAGTTTGTGTAAAAAGTCGGGTAGCTCGCTCAGGTCTTGCTTAAACCAGTTTGACCTGCGCGGTAACCAATACACCACATCACCCGCGTTAAAACTCACTTTATGAACGCGATGACCTTGTTGGCTTAAGGCTGTGGCCAAGCGCGAAAAAAACGGTGAACTCACACCTTGCAGCAACAAGAAACTGCGCGACCGGTCACCCATGCTTACGCGACGCGTCGCAGATCCGCTAAGGGTAATTTGAGTTTGCTGACCTGATTCAACACCTCGATCAACACCATGGCACGCATCTCGCCATCGCTCATTTGAAACGTGGCGTTTAAGCCAGCAAAGGGCCCTTGGGCGATCACGACCTGATCACCGGTTTTAAATAAAGGCGTAACTTGATCGGCCACGCTTAATTCGCGCTGTTTAAACAGGTGGATGAGGCCTGAGTCAACGCGGGCGGGTTCGCTGTCAAATACGACTAATTTCGACACGCCTAGGGTCGAGCGAATCGGCCCCCAGCTTTTGCCTGATAAATTGGTATCTAGCTGGATGAAGAGGTAGCGCGAAAACAAGGGCTCAGCCTGCGTCACGACCGCAGCGCGTCTGACGACTTGTTTTTTATGCATGGGCAAAAAGCACTCGTAGCCCTGATTGGTGAGATTAAGCAGTGCCCGCGCCTCTTGTTTGGGCTTGGTGTGTATGACGTACCACCAGATATGGGATGCAGAGTTCATCGACTGGTGTGCCGCAGAGGTCATAGAGTGTTCTAATACGCCAAGTGGATTATTTCAACGACCAACGAGTATTGTTATGAATAGTCAGTATCTTTTTGAGCAGGCTCTATTTTGAGTCATAGTCGTGAATAAATTGCGACTAAAACCCCCTATTCTGCTGTTTTTACCCTTTTAAAAACTGTCTTTGCGCGCAAAGGGCTTTGTTTGCACTTTGTGCTTTTGAAGAGGCGCCAAGATCAGTGGCTTGATGCGAGCTCTTGCGTGGTCTGGCGACTGCAGTGCGAGTAACATATGCAACGCGATTTTTTCATTACAGCGGTATCTCCCTCACGTCGACAACTCCACCTTTTGGAAGAACATCATGAAAAAAACACTGACGCAAGCTTTATTGGCCTCTGCCCTGGGCTTGACCTTACAGATGCAAATAGCCGGCGCTCAAGTCGTCTATTGCACGAGCCCCGGCGTACCGGTTCGCTGTGTGGCACGCCCAGTTGATGTTGGCGCGCCTGGAGTTGGGGTTCTGCCGGGCGCTGGCGTTGGTGCACCGGGCGTTGGTGTTGCCCCAGGTGTCGGTGCGCCGGGCGTCGGTGTTGCGCCTGGCGTTGGTGCGCCGGGCGTCGGTGCACCCGGTGTGGGTGCGGCCCCAGGCGTGGGCGCTGGTCGTGCGGGTGTTGGACATGATCGTGAGGGCGCCGAAGGTCCGGGGGCTGGCCCGAACCGCGGTGGCCCAGCGAACCGTGGCGGCGTACGCTAACTAGGGCTGCGCACGGCGACCGTGGTCGCGCGCCTTAAAACGATCTAAACACCAGGAAACGCGGCTAGCGCTTTAACACGCGCGACGCCGCCTTTAAGATCAAGGTTGAAATCACCTCGCTGCGAGGCTCGTTGAGATGCTCGGCCAAGGCATCGAGCGCGATCGAGACCTCGCGATCCAAAATCAATTCAAGCCGCTTTGCGCCTGCTTCAAGACGCTTGCGGCGGTGTTCGGCAGTGCGTTCAACTGCTGAAATCGGCGTTTTTAAGCGCGGACGCCCTCGTCTAGATAAACCGGGTAAAAATGCTTGACCCGCCAGCGCTGCAGCGCTGAGTGCTGGTTGACTCTTGGGCGATTGGGTCTTTTTGGGCTTCTTGGCTGGCTGAGCTAAGAGGGCTTGAGCCGCGGCTTGAGTTGACTCGGCATGCGCAGCAACTTGCTCTGAGGGATCAAGCGCGGGCAACTCAAGGTCTAAGTCATCGAAGAGAGACTGAGGAATCGGAGTGATCTTGTTTGTACTCATGACCCGTTTATTATAATTAACCGGATATTAATTATATTGCATCATAATAAAATTGAGGTTTTTAAATAAAAAAACCGGATTGGTTAAAATTGCAATCTGCATGTCACTATGACTGACTTTATGCCATGGGCTATTTAATAAAGTGCCACTCCCGTTTGCTAAAGCTGAATTCAATCAGGATCAGTCAAATCCCCGTCGCCTAACGACCTTTGCAACATCGCCGTGTCGCGCCAGGCACCAAACTTGTAGCCTACCGCTTTAAACGTACCCGCAAGCGTAAAACCATGACGCTCATGCAAACTCACCGAAGGCGGGCTTGAATCCCCCACCACCGCCATCAACTGCCGATAGCCTTTAGCCGTACAAATCTTGATGATTTCAACGAGTAACAGGCTACCGATCCCCTGCCCAGCTAACCCGTCACGTACGTAAACAGAATCTTCAACCGTAAACCTGTAGGCTGGGCGCGGGCGATACAGCGTGACATAGGCGTAGCCCACCACCACCCCATTTTGCTCAGCCACCAAATAAGGCAGATTTTTTGCGACAACATCCGCGCGGCGCTGCCGCATGTCGTCAAGTGTAGGAGGGGTCAGCTCAAAAGACGCCGTACCATGCAAAACATGGTGGGCATAAATCTCTTGAATGGTCACTACGTCGGCCTCAAGACTATCGCGAATAAGTACTGTTTGGTTAGCAGGCGGCATGTTTAGGATTTGTTAATTAGCTAAAAGACGATACCGCTTTCTTTTCTTTTCTTTCACCTGTGTCATCTTCGTCACTCGTACGTCTAACCTCGCCACTCACTCAGCAACCGCCCTTTTGTTCGGGCTCGATGATGGCCCAGTCAATTTTGATTGGATTAATTTGTTTGTGGCGGTTCCAGTAGACCTCAAACGAACCTTGCTTAGCTGCACGATCAAGAAAGGATTGAAGATCAGGGCTAATGCGATTGCGCAACTCTACACGGTCGAGCACGACCAGCGCGCCGCAGCGTTTGATCAACTCAGGCGTCACAATTTTGGCTTGGCTGTACAGGCCATAAGGCAGCACAAGCGGCTGGTATTTTGACAACACCGAAACAGTGCCCGCTGTCCAGGTTTCGCCAATCACAACTTTTAATGGGCCGAGTTTTTGCTCATCCCAAATCTTGTCTAGCGCTGTGGTCAAGGGCTGAGCGGGGTAATTGGCTCGCGCTTTTTTGCCGAGCATATCGGCAATCACCCCGTAGTACAGCGCCATGCCAACGCCCATCAGCACGTTCAATAGCAAGCCGATCGTCAGCACGCGCCCGACTGTCACTTTTGCATCAATCGCAGGCACCCAGCGTAAGACATACAAACCGAGAAGCACAAAAAATGCGGTCGCCCAATTCGCATTCAAGGTAATAAATACCGTACCAAGCAGCGAGGTCAATATCACCGGCCCAAGCGCTGCAAAGGTGATAAAACGCCATTCAGGGCTCTGAGTCATGGGTACAGAACCGACCGGGGCTTGCGCTTTGTCTTTAAAACCAAACCGCAGTACCAACAAGGCAATCAGTACAGGCGAAAGCTTGCCCGCCTGGCTCGCCAAAAAGCTCACAACACGTTTGAAATGATTGACCTCTGCCCCAACCTGCTTTTGCATGTATTGCAAGGTCGGCGCGTTTTCGCGCAGCATCCATTCAATATGCGGGATCAAGGCAATACCGCCTGCCACCACCGCAACCACAATACCCACGATTGCATGGCGATTACGGCTGCGCGCGTCTTGCAACAACCACACGCCCATTACGGCGAACCAAATGCCCGCACTATATTTAGTCAGCAGGCATACGGTGGCCGTCACCCCAACCAACACCCAACGCCACCACTGCGGCTGCCTTGTCGCGAGCAATAAGGCCCACACAAATAAGGCGGTCGGTAAAAGCTGCAACAGATTTGAACTGACCTGCAAACCGTTGATATTGTGATACACAATCAAGCTAGTAAAGACCACAGCCATCAGGGCGCGCGCGGGGCTCACGCACAGCAAACTAATCCGCCACACGACTATCAACATCAAGGCAACATTCGCTTGACCTGCTATATAAGTCACCCAAAACGAGCGTCCAAACACAGCGGCCCAAGCATGCACCCACCAAGTGCCGATTGGCCCAAACTTTGGGTAACCCCAGGCCGGCGACTGCATCCAAAAAAGCTCTTCGACGCTGTCTTTATGCGGTGCATTGAAACTGAGCATCGCCATCACCGCCCAAAACACGGTAATAAATGCAATGTAGGCCAGTGTGAGACGCGCGAGCTGCCGTGAATCGTCTGGATCAATGCGGCTTAAGACGTTATCGACACTTTTGCAGATCGCTAGATTTTTAAACATTGATTCGCTCAGGTGGTTGACTTAAGTAGACTTGATCAGTTCAAGCACGGCCTGAGCAAACACTTCAGGCACTTCTTGCGGCATATTGTGCCCCACGCCAGGCACCACACGGTGCGAGCGCGAGCCGGCAAACCGGTGGGCACTCGCCTCAGCCTTCGAAGGCGGGCGCACGCCATCATCCGCGCCATCAAACGTAATGGTTGGCACAGTGATCACAGGTTCGGCCGCTAAGCGACGCTCGATGTCAGCGTAGGCTGGGTCGCCCGTGACCAAACCAAAGCGATGACGATACGAGTGAATCACCACCTCAACAAAGTCAGGGTGCTCAAACGACGGAGCGCTACGCACAAACGTTGCATCATCAAAACCCCAAGTCGGCGACCACAAACGCCAGAGCAAACGAATCAAAGCTTGCCTGTCTTGCTGCAAGCCGGCACGGCCTCGTTCACTATGAAAATAATACTGATACCACAACCGGTGCTCACGCTCTGGTGTGTCAGGTACCAGTGCTTGAGCAATATTTTGAATGTTGTAGCTATTAAATGAGACGAGTCCCTTACAGCGCTCGGGCCAACACGCGGCAACCACGCAAGCAGCTCGCCCACCCCAATCGTAGCCAGCCAGATAAGCGCTGGGGATCTGTAAAGCATCCATCAGCGCGAGCAAATCTGCGCCTAAGGCGGCCTGCTCGCCCGAGCGCGGCGTGGCCGCATCCAAAAACGTCGTCGATCCGTAGCCTCGTAAGTACGGCACGATCACGCGGCACCCGGCGGCAGCCAAAAGCGGCGCGACCTCAGCGTAGGCTTGAATGTCGTACGGAAATCCGTGCATCAAAAAGACGGGGGGCCCATCAGCAGGACCGGACTCAGCGTAGCCGATGTTTAAAACGCCAGCATGGATTTGTTTGATGAGCATGTTTTATAAAATCCGTGGTGAATATCTGATTTTATAAGCAAATGATCGGTTTTATGCCTTGGGTCGTAGCCTCAGGGGCATTACACAGCTTACCCAACCTATAGTAAACCCTCTCATAGCCAACAAGAAACTTCAACTATTATCTTCAATCGTCAGACTACACCCTTATCGGTATCAACTTATCGGTATCAAGCGTAGCGGTTAAATCATAAAAAAATAAAAAAACAAAATGACGCCCCTCGTGTCTTCGAGACAAATTGCACAACTGACCTAAAGGAAACCACACATGTTGCAGCGCTTAACACTACTAAGCTCTTTACTGATTTCGATTTTT
This sequence comes from Candidatus Methylopumilus sp., assembly GCA_021738045.1. Taxonomy (GTDB): domain Bacteria; phylum Pseudomonadota; class Gammaproteobacteria; order Burkholderiales; family Burkholderiaceae_B; genus Zwartia. Next base: position 7,176 of record JAIPCU010000095.1, read on the forward strand.
TTCACCGCTACAAATGTGGCGCATGCTCAGGCTTATCCCACTCAGCCAATCAAAATGGTGGTAGCGTTTCCTGCGGGCGGCACCACTGATCTTTTGGCTCGCGTATTTTCCAGAAAAATGTCTGAGCTGTTAAATCAGCCCGTCACTGTCGAAAATCGTACCGGAGCCGGTGGGATCATTGGCACCGAATTTGTGGCACGCTCGGCACCCGATGGCCAAGTCATCATGCTGGGTACCGTCGGAACGATGTCGGTGAACCAAAGTCTCTATAAAAAATTACCCTACGACGTTGAAAAAGACTTTGTGCCGATCACTCTCTTGGCCACACTGCCCAATATCTTGTTAATTAACCCGTCATTACCGTACAAAAATATCAAAGAATTAATTGCCTTCGCGAAAGCTAATCCTGGCAAGTTGACCTATGCCTCGGCAGGCACCGGCACAGCCTCGTTTCTTGCCGGAGAAATGTTTAAACAAGAGGCAGGCGTCGAGATTACGCACGTGCCCTATCGCGGCAGCGCCCCAGCCCTAAATGATTTGATGGCAGGCCACGTTTCAATTGGTTTTGATTATCCGCCCAGTAGTTTGCCGTTTATCACAAGTGGCAAATTGAAAGCGCTTGGCGTCACCAGCCTGACGCGCGTGAAAGTCACCCCAGACGTCCCAACACTGAATGAGGATGGGCTACGTGGTTTTAATCTGTTGACGTGGTACGGAGTGTTTGCACCGAAGGGCACTTCGGCAGAAATCGTCAATAAACTTCAAAGCACGATGGCCGAAGCCGCAAAAGCGCCCGATGTCGTCAAGCGCATGGATGAATTAGCGGTGGATATGGTTGTGAACAGCCCCGCAGAATTTACCAAATTTCACCGAGCAGACGTTGCAACCTGGGCTAAATTTATTCAAGACAAAAATATCAAGATTGACGAGTAATCGCTCAAAATAAAGACCACCGGCGACTATTCAATAGCCAGTCCGGTGTTCTTACGATTTAATCTCGGCCTGAGCACGAACGGTACACATAGCACGTGTTGTTTGTGCTCAGGCCAAACTAATGAGGCCTTTGAAGCTCTGGGATGGGTATGGCGCCCTCTGGCAGCGGAGAACGATTGACGTTTAAGGCCATTGCCACCATCACGTAATAGCCGCTTACCATCATCAAGTCTACAACGCCTTGCTCACCAAAAAGCTTGAGCACGGCGTTATAGTGCGCGTCGCTCACAGAGTGACTGGTATGAAGTTCATGACAAAAATCATACACAGCTTCTTCATCGGGTTTCATCTTTGAAGGACGTTGCCCTTTTGCAAGTTCTTCACCGATTAAAGGATCGAGCCCCTCTTTAAGTGCTAAACGTAAGTGTGCGTACCATTCGTATTGGGCGGTCCAGGTGCGAGCAGTGATCAGAATCGCAAACTCGTTTAAGCGTTTGGGGATCGCACTTTCAAAGCGCAGATATTCTCCGACTTTGCGCATGCGCTCAGCTAAAACCGGGCTTCTTAACAAAACGTTGAAAGGAGCCCCTAAGCTTGTTGCCCCCTGCACCACCCCCTTACTGCCTGTCCCAGATATAGGGCCAGCCATCAGCGAGTTGAAATAAATCTTTTGATCATCAGTCATTTGGTCGACGTGAAGGCGAGCAAAACGCTGTTCGTCAGCTGAAGGATTCGTCATGTTTAGGGTTCCGTGTATCGAAAACTACAAAATAAGTCGCAGCGGAGTGCACACTAAAAAATTTAGTGTGATTTAGTTTACTCTCTAGGTTCCAGCACTGTATTCAACCTGGCTGCTTGAATTTTTTCTTCACGATGACATTCAACAGCCACCTCGACAGTAAAACAAAACAGACGAAGAACAAACTGACGAACAATACGATTGCTACGCGATCGGCCACGCTCGTCATTCGTTCAGCAGTTGTTAAAGAGTAACTGACGGCCTCTTTTACACCTAAAGCGGCCCCTACCGAGGTTGTGGATGCAACACTCACAAAAACTCTGAAGATATTTGGAATAATGAGTAGGGCCTGATCGATTTGTCCGGCGTCGCGCAGCCTCAACGCTTCTAGAGAGGCATCGTAAACACCCGAGGTCGCGGTGAAGCACAAGCCAATCAGCAGCGCTAAAACAGGAGTAGAAAGATAACTCGTATCGTCTGCAGAAAAAGTCATCGTGAGTATCCCTAAAGAGATGTACATCACGATGAACACCGGAAGCGCCCTCAAAAAAACAAGTAGTCCTTTCACGACTCCTTGCATGAAATTTTTCTTATGCACGATGAGCGCAAACGGCACACCCAGAGCAATCCCAATAATCAGGGCAGCACAACCGATCCAAAGATTTTGCAAAAACGCGTGCAGAAAAGCCGGAATGAATGAGATGAAATCTAGCTTCATGGGGCGGCCCCCACTTTGACAGGCACAGGCATCGACTTAATTAAATACGTGCAAAGTTTTCCGAAGACATAAAAAACGAGTTGAATCGAGATCAAGTAAAAAATGATCATGAACAGATAGGTACTGGCTCGGGTTCCGGTGAACGCTGTGATATTGACCATGACAGACAGTAATTCAGGGGTGCCAACAAAAGATGCAACCGGACTACCTCTGGCAGCATTCACCAAACAACCTCTGATTTGAATACGGGATGCAACAAATACAGCCTTAAGTGAGCTACCCGCTGCCCCTAAGCCAGACCGCAAAACATCCCTCATCGCCATTGCAGCATTTGCACCATTGCTCAGGCCAATCACAATAATTGACATAAAAATGGTTCTGGCAGGAGAAAACGCACCAATCGCGCTTAAGCAAATCGCCCCAAGTACGAACAATAAAATAAGTGGCGTATTTTGAAATACCAACATCACACCAAGGCTGCTGGTACGAACTAAGCGATTTGTTGACCGAACCAAGCTAAAAAAAAGTACCGCAAATAACAACACTGCAACGAATCCACCCGCACAGATAATGAGTGAGTTTTCAAGACCAGACAGAAAAAACTTTAGCGCAATTTGTCCGGACAACATTGGCATACTGAATTCAAAGCCAAACCACTCATCGAGACTTTCTTCAAGTTTCTTGACAACATTAGCGATCGCTGAGGCCCGATCCGACAAATTCGCCGGTTTACCTAAACATTCAATCGGTAAGCCATCAGCGACAGGCGCACATGCAGGGGTATTCCATAATTTTTGCTGTTTCTCTAAAAAAGAAGGATTCACATCATGCTTCAGAGCAGTCTGAATCAACACCCCAGATTGGTGCAGTTCAGCCATAATTTGACCAACGGCGATAGCTAAAGAGACATCGTCATTGCGGACCCCCATGCCTGTAGGAACATCGAGAAAGGCGATCTTCTCGACCACGATATCTTTAACCAGGGGTGATGAGTATTTACTTGCAAAAGTCGCATTCAAAAATGACTGATCGTGCGCAACAAACCTACAACTTCCCTGAAGAACTGCGTCAACTAACCGGTCTGGCTTGTCGTAAATGATCATCCGGATATTATTTTCAGCCAAGATTGCTGAAAAAAATGTCCCGAGCGGCACGCAAATTGTTTGAGTGTGTAAATCGGTTAAAACCGATACTGGAAGAAGGGCAGGACCAAAAATACTGGAAGGTGATGAGTGGTAATGCGGCGT
>JAIPCU010000096.1 GCA_021738045.1 Candidatus Methylopumilus sp.
CACGAGCCGCTTCTTGGGGCTGACCTTTTGAGTCGCGCACAACCAATTCAAGCATACGTCCACCTAGGCCGCCTGCAGCATTGAATTTTTCAATTTCAAACATCGCGCCGTTTCGTGAGGAAAGGCCCAACATCGCCACACGACCCGACAAAATAGTGGGCATACCAATTTTGATTGGTTTGTTTTGCGCCAGCGAAATCGCAGGCAAGCCCATGGCGGCTAACCCGGCGGCGCCTTGCAACAGCCTACGGCGCGAGGCCTGAACGGCGGTCTTTTTGATCGTATTGCTCATATTTGTCTCCAAGTTTATAAATGCCACGCCCGACTTTATCGCAAGTTAGAAAGTTGCGATATAGGGGAAAATGAGGATATCAGTGGATACCCACCTCTGGTCCCTAATCTGAATGTGTATGTATTTTAGGAAACGAGCCTGCCGCGCCCTAAAGTTAAGGCAGGTCGTTGGACAATTCGATCCAACTCAAACATTTGGGGCAGAGGGTTCGCTAATCTGATTAACCTTAGAAGTTCTAGGGTAGATAGTTCGATAATTCGATAAGATTGTCATCTGGGTCACGCAGGTAGACAGATCTGATTTTGCCGACTGCGCCGGTGCGCTCGACCGGCCCGAGTTCGATTGTGACGCCCGCGGCGTTCAGTTCGTTGACGATGTCATCGACTGGGGTCACCGCGATAAAGCACAGGTCACCCGACCCGGCTGTGGGTGTCTTAGCTTTTGGGTCGAACATGTTGTCAACTTGGTGCAAATTGATTTTTTGTTGTCCAAACCTAAGGGCTTTGCGGTCGCCTAAAAAAGTAATGACCTCAAAGCCTAAGATGCGACCATAAAAATCACAGGTGCGCTCGAGGCTGGCAACGGTTAAAACAAGATGATCTAGGTGGTCGATTTTCATATGTTTTCAGGTCTGAGAGAGATGGGTTTGGCCTGAACTAGCCTGAGCATCGGTTGGACTAGTTTAAGCATCGATTGGACTGAGCGTGAGCATTGATTAGGCTAGACTAAGCGCTTTGTGGCGCTGTTGACAAGTCAGTTAAACGTTTCAGTGCCAGCAAATCAACAGAATAAACCGAGCAAGGGCGCGACCTATGTCAAAAGAAATGTCTTTCCCCATTGTGGGCTGTATCGGCTCAGAGCATCGCGACGCTGCGCAATATCACCAACGCTGGTTTGTGGTTGATGCGAAGGGCGGCTGGCTGAGTGTGGCGCAATGCCCAGGGCTCAGTGGTGTCAGTACCGATGTCCGTATGGGGTATTTGGTGTTGCGCGCGCCTGGCATGTTGCGCATGGACATCCCGATGGATGTGATTGAAGACGATGACAGCGTGCGTCAAACGGCGCAGGTTGCAGACCAGACGGTTGACGTGGTCGATGAGGGTGAGGTGGCGGCCGCTTGGTTTACCCATGTGACGGGGCAGCCATGTCGTTTAGTGAAAGTACACCCCGAAGCAAAGCCGATTATTTGGCCCGCAGGCGATTAAGCCGTCAAACGTGTGAGCACGTGATATTTGTTGAGGAGCGTTTCGGCGCTTTCTTCAAACTCAGGATGTACTTCAATGCAATCGACCGGACAGACGACCTTGCATTGAGGTTCGTCGTGGTGTCCGACGCATTCTGTGCACGAACTAGGGTTGATCAGATAAATCTCTGCGCCCATCGAAATGGCATCATTGGGACACTGTGGTTCGCACACGTCGCAGTTGATGCATTCGTCGGTAATACGCAGCGCCATCTTGTTAACTACCCAGAGGGGGTGTGATGCCCAGTTCGCGCCGCTCTTTGGCTTTGGCTTGTAACCAACGGTCAACCGACGGAAACACAAACTTGCTCACATCACCACCGAGTTCAGCGATTTCGCGCACGATGGTGCCCGAGATGAACTGGTATTGATCCGAAGGCGTCATAAACAAGGTTTCGACCTCAGGCAGCAAATGACGATTCATGCCGGCCATTTGAAACTCGTACTCAAAGTCAGACACCGCGCGCAAGCCGCGCACGATGACGCGGCCTTCTTGTTCGCGTACAAAGTCTTTTAACAAACCGGCAAAGCTTGCGACCTTGACGTTGGGATAGTGTCCCAAGACCTCGCGCGCAATCTCAACGCGTTCGTCAACCGAGAAGAAAGGTTTTTTGTTGCGGCTATGCGCGACGCCGACCACGACACGGTCAAATAAACTTGCCGCGCGACGTACTAAATCTTCGTGACCGCGGGTCAAGGGGTCGAAGGTACCAGGATAGATAGCAGTGATCATTTTTGCAATGCAGCAATTTGAAAGAGGTGATAGTGTACGGCCCCCGCGCGGTCTTGGCGCAATAAGCAGTATCCCGTAGGCATAATTATTGGTTTTTCAGCCTCAATATAAACAAGTCCGTGGGGTTCTAACAAATCGCCTAGCTTGGGCCACAAGAAATCAAGCCAATCTTGGCCAAAAGGCGGGTCAAGAAAGATTACATCAAAGCGAGCAGCTTCTAGGCGCTCTAAAACTACCTTTGCATCGCCGGCATGAATCCGCACCATGTCGGCCCCGATTTTATCGCGCACGACTCGCAAGGCCACAAGCGCTTTGGGGTGTTGTTCAACCATCTGCACGTGCGCTACGCCCCGCGACGCGGCCTCAAAACCCAGTGCGCCGCTGCCTGCAAACAAATCCAGCACGCGTTTATTCGAAAACTCGCCGCCCCAAAAATAGCTTAACCAATTAAATAAAGTTTCACGCACCCGGTCGGGTGTGGGTCGCAAACCCTCTGCCTGAATGACCTCAATTGGTGTGCGGCGATACTGACCGGCTACGATCCGAATATACTTCTTCACTATGTTTCGCTTCTTCAAGAAAAAACCCGACCCGATCGACCCAATTGCCGCTGATCAGCAAACTGATGCAGAGGCCTGGCAACCTGCGCCTGCGGCCGGTCACGCTGACTTGAGCGCAGATAGCAATCACGTGCCCCAGCCCAACGGCGATCCACAACTTGCCGATGAAGGCCTTCAGAACGCTGATCAGACAGCCCCGATGGTCGAGGATGCTGCGCCAGAGGCTCCACGTGTGGGTCTGTTGAGCCGATGGTTCAAGCGTAACCCAGAGCTGCCCCCGAGTGGTGGTGACGTAGAGCCAAAGCTTGAGGATTCGGCTGTTGGCGAGGCTGTTGATGAGGATGATCTCATTGGTGACGCTTGGAAAGGCGATTCCCTGGAAGAGCAGTCAGAAGAATCAGAAGAGGCACAAAAGCCAGAAGATTCAGATGATTCAGATGATTCAGATGATTCAGAACAAAAATCATCATGGCTAGCCAAGCTGCGTGGTGGCCTAGCCAAAACTGGCAAAAGTATTGGCGGGATTTTTGTTGGTGTGCGCGTTGACGAGGATTTGTTCGAAGAGCTAGAGACCGCCCTCATCATGGCCGATACAGGCGTTGAAGCGACTCAGGCGCTTTTGGTCGCGTTAAGAGCGAAGGTTAAGCAAGAGCGTATTGAAGAAGCTGCAGGCGTGAAGCAGGCGTTGCGCGACGTGTTGGCCGAACATCTGCGGGTGCTAGAAAAACCTTTTGAAGTGGGTCGCGTCAAACCCTTGGTTGTGATGATGACAGGCGTGAATGGCGCTGGCAAAACCACGTCGATTGGCAAACTAGCCTTTTGTTTGCAAAAAGAAGGCGCGCGCGTGCTACTTGCTGCGGGCGATACGTTCAGAGCCGCGGCGCGGCAGCAACTCGTTGAATGGGGTTCGCGCAACAACGTCGATGTGATTGCTCAAGAGGGTGGTGATCCCGCTGCGGTAGCATTTGATTCAGTCAATGCGGGCCGGGCCCGTGGCATGGACGTGGTGATGGTGGATACTGCAGGGCGTCTACCCACTCAACTACACCTGATGGACGAGCTTAAAAAAATCCGCCGCGTGATTGCCAAAGCAGATCCTACTGCGCCGCATGAAGTCTTATTGGTGGTCGACGGTAACCAGGGCCAAAACGTGTTGTCTCAAATTCGTGCCTTTGATGCAGCAGTTGGTTTAACGGGTTTGATCGTGACCAAGCTTGACGGCACGGCGAAAGGCGGCACGCTTGCCGCAGTCGCTGCGGGCGCGCAAGGCGTTCGACCGATTCCGGTGTACTGGATCGGTGTCGGCGAGCGGATTGAAGACCTTCAGCCGTTTGTAGCGGCTGAGTTTGCCGCTGCGGTGATCGGAGAATAAACAACCTCAGGTAGCTTGGTCTCAGGCTACCTGCAGCAGCGAGTGTTCAGCCGAACACTCGGGCGCTTCGGGGTGCTAGCGCCAAAACGTCTCGGTGCGAGAAAGCTGTTTAAACGCGCTACAGGCCTCGTGCGTTAATGCGTCAAGCCTTGAGGTGATCCAGCCACAGGCAAACCAGGCACTTGGTTGCGTGTCGCGCAAACCAATGAATCGATCGCGCGCGACCGCCAAGTCATTCATCTCACCTAAAATATTTTGCACACTGGCCAGTTGCTTGCGATAGATCTTGAGCTTTGCGCTTGGCAATAGTGACTCAGTAAATTGAAGCGCGTAGCGTAATTTTTTGCCGAGCTTTCTTAACTCGTGGCGCGCTTCGATATCGAGCTGATCGAATTGCAACCCGTCGGCTAAAAGACGTTTGTGCCATTTTTTTAGCTTTTTAACGAGAGCGTCTTTAAGCACCAAGGGTTTTTGAATTTTGATCATTGTTGCCAGCACCCGTTCGGCAGATGCTGCGGTGGGTGCGTTGGGCTCTGAAGTAACAACGACGGCGGCCTTAGGGGCTTCAGGTGTTGACCGTGCCTTCGAGGCGTGCAAGGCGTCACGTGCCTGTATCGCTAACGAGCGGGTTGTGCTCAATGGTGTGACAGGGTTTTCGTCGGATACAACGACGGCTTGCACTTCGCTTTCGCTTGGTGGCGCAAGCGCCGCGGTCAGCGGGATGGGCGCGGCTGGAAGCACCACCCAAGCCAACATATCAAGCAGCCAGCTTTGAAACGCACGGCTGAGCGCAACATTCTCTGTCTCTGGCTCAACGGCGCCATTGTCAAGCGTAAGTGCGGGTTGTCCGGCAGCACTCAACACCGGTAGTAGGGTTTCTTTGAGCACATCATCGTCCCGCGTACCACCGAGCTTGGCAAAATGAAGCTTAATCTCGGCGCGCAGGTCTTCGTGAGGTAGTGCCGCAATCCCATTAAAAAATGACCAAGCTGAGCGTAAGCGTCGTATGCCGACGCGCAGTTGGTGTACGTGTTCTGCAGCGCCCGCCTGATAAACGCCGGCGGTATCGACCTCAGCCAGAATGGCAGCATTACGAATGATTTGGTCCAGACACTCGGCGCTCACTGCTGCAATCGCAGCGTGCGCTTGAATTTTTGGATGCAGAACAATGTCTTCTGCCGTCCGCGCAGACCAAAACTTTGCAATGACTTGCTGACGTGCCGCTTCGTTGCGCTCGGAATTGTGTCCGTCGATGGCATTTAATTCAGCGCTGAGTGAGGCCAAACGGTCACCCCGCTCAGACTTACTGCGAACATCCAAAATCAGGCCATGGGTTTGCTGCCATTTTTTTCCGAGCGCAAACACCGCTGCGAGTTGACCGCGTTTGAGTTCAAACTCGATTTCAGAAATTGGCAGTTCAATTGAGCCGGCCCGCAGTGTGCCGGTATCAAGCGCGATCTCGACCAAGCCTTGCGCCGAGCGCGTCTGCCTGAAAATACGTTGAACGTCGGTTTCGTAACAAATCGTCAGCGCATCGGCATGTTTTTCAAGAATCGCAGCAACGGGCGTTTCGGCGTACACACTGAGGTCTAGGTCGGGTGTTGGGCGCTCGTGGTTGAACTCGATGCGTGAGAGCGAATTTTCGCCAGGCATTTTGAGTGTTTGCACCCACTGCTCGCCTTCGCGCCGCAAGCGTAGGGCGATTTTGGCGCGGATGAGATGTCGGTCGGGCGTGTCAAAGTAAAAAGCCTGCAAACGCATACGGGTGACCCGCCCACGAAGCAGTTCTTTTTCAACACCAGCGCGCGCCTCTTTAGGTACGTGCAGCTTCAGTTCTTGTTCTGCCATGGTTCGCTTTGAAATAATAGTCGCGACACATTTTAATAATAAAGATCGCCAAAAATGATGACACGTCATAAATGTGTAACCGATGGCGAATTTTAAGCGAAAAAAATGACGAGTATTCATGCATCGCTGCTTAAGCGAGAAAACTCCGTCAATATTTGATGAACATCAAGCGGGTTCGTTACGCCAACTCCGATCGTCCAGAGTAAATAGTGGTGCCTTTGTGAGGTTTTGGAGGGCGTTGGTGGAGCTTTACCTAAAGATTCGAGGGCGTCGCGCTGAACAAATCTATAATAGGGTCTTATTCAGGCCTGTTTATTCGAATCTTATGTCTGCCAAAATTTCGCTCGCAAGATCTTCTGACCCCGTCCCCGCCTCGGCGATTTCGCCTGTTTCTGAGATTATTGACGAACTTCGCGCGGGCCGGATGGTGATTTTGGTCGACGAAGAAGACCGCGAAAACGAAGGTGATCTGGTGATGGCCGCCGAATTCGTGACCCCTGAGGCCATTAATTTTATGGTGACGCATGGTCGTGGTCTGGTTTGTTTGACACTCACCGAAGAGCGTTGCGCGCAGCTCGAATTGCCGTTGATGTCGGCACGCAATGGTACGGCTTACGGCACTAACTTTACGGTCTCGATTGAGGCTGCAGAAGGTGTTGAAACCGGTATTTCGGTGGCTGATCGCGCCCGCACTGTGCAAGTGGCCGTTGCACGCGACGCCAAAGCAACCGATCTGGTGCAGCCAGGGCATATTTTCCCTTTAAAAGCGGTGGCAGGGGGAGTCTTGGTGCGTGCTGGTCACACTGAAGCGGGCTGCGATCTCACACGAATGGCGGGTTTAACCCCAGCGGCTGTGATCTGTGAAATCCTCAAGGCGGATGGCACGATGGCACGCCTGCCTGACTTGATCGAATATGGTCACACGCATAAGTTAAAAATCGGCACGATTGCCGATCTGATCCATTATCGCAGCGAGCACGAATCGGTGATCGAGCGCGTCGCTGCGCGCGAAATTCAAACCGCCTGGGGCACGTTTCAGATGGTGGCCTACCGCGACACAGTGGCGGGCAACCCCCATATCGCCTTGATTTCGGGCCAGGTTGACCCACTGCGTGAAACCTTGGTGCGCGTGCACGAGCCAACTTCAATGCTTGACGTGCTTGATGTGCACAGCGCGGGTCATACCTGGGGCGTGGCCGAGGCGCTCGAGGCCATCAAGGCTGCGCCCGCAGGCGTCATGGTGTTTTTAAATTGCCAGGGTTCTGCCCAACATCTGTTTGGTCAAATCAGCGCCTGGCCTGGGCAAGAAACAGCGCCAGTTAAACGTGAATCTGGTCGTATGGATTTGCGCACCTACGGCATGGGCGCACAGATCCTGCGCGATCTAAAAGTCGGTCAAATGAGACTGATGGCGCGCCCACGCAAAATGCCAAGCATCATGCCTGGTTTTGGCCTGGATATTACAGGCTATGACCATCAACCTCCCACTCGCAACACATAGGAAGCACACCATGAGCCCTTTTACCCTAGAGCCAGACATGAACGGAGAAGGCCTGCACATCGGTATCGTGCGTGCCCGCTTTAACGAAGACATCGGCTTAATCGAACTCGACACTTGCTTGCAAGAGCTTGAGGCTCTTGGCGTTGACGAGCGCGACATCATGGTCGTGACCGTGCCGGGCGCCCTTGAGCTTGGCGTCACGCTCGCCCGTATGGCAGAAACCTTTGAGTTTGACGCGCTGATTGCGCTGGGCGCAGTCATTCGTGGCGAAACGTATCATTTTGAAATCGTCAGCAACGAAAGTGCTTCGGCGATTGCGCGCGTTGCACTCGAAACCGGCATACCGGTCGCCAATGGCGTGCTAACAACTGAGAATGACGAGCAGGCTGAGGCGCGCGCCGCTGACAAAGGCCGTGATTGCGCCCAATGTGCAGTTGAAATGGCAAATCTGGTAGCAGCGCTTGAGCCCGAAGCCGACGAAGACGAAGACGAGGGCGAAGATCTTGAACAAGCCGATCCACGACGCTAATTCGGCCGGTGTACAGCCTGTGCGCAGCGCGCGCAGGCGTGCGCGTGAGCTGGCGTTGCAAGGTTTGTACGCCTGGTTGGTCAGTGGTACCGATAGTTTGCAAGACGCTGGCGAGATCGAGGCTCACTTGCACGAAGAAGAAGAGTTTGAACTCGCCGACGAGGCTTGGTTTAAAACTTTGTTGCACGGTTCAATGAAAGAAGCGCCTGCGCTGCGCGAAAAATTTGCACCGTTTGTCGATCGGCCCTTGGTTGAGCTTTCGCCGATCGAACATGGCATTTTGTTGATCGGTAGCTTCGAGTTGATTCATCACGTTGAGGTGCCTTACCGCGTCGCCATTAACGAAGCGGTTGAGCTTGCCAAATCATTTGGCGGCACCGATGGTTTTAAATTCGTCAATGGTGTGCTCGACAAGCTCGCCGCTGAAACACGCGCAGCCGAAGCGCGAGCACCTGCGCGTCGCTGAGCCTGCGTGTGGCAACCGAGTTTGACCTGATCAAACGTTTCTTTAGCAGACCTGTTTCGGCAAGTCTGCTAGGGGGCGGTGATGATTGTGCCTTGTTTGGCGTCACACCTGGCTTGCAAGTGGCCACCAGTACTGATCTGCTGCTTGAAGGGCGGCATTTTTTTTCAGATGTTGACCCACGTTCGCTGGGGCACAAGGCTCTAGCCGTGAATCTTTCAGATTTGGCCGCGATGGGCGCGCGACCGCTTGGCTGCCTGCTTGGACTAGGCTTGCCCGCGATTGATGAGGCGTGGCTCGAGCAGTTTGCCGAGGGCTTTTACTCGTTGGCCGACCAGCACGGATGCGCCTTGATCGGTGGCGACACCACCCGAAGTTTGCAAGGCATCACCCTTAGCGTGACAGTGTTTGGCGAGGTGGAACCCAACTTGGCGCTACGACGAAATGCGGCGCAGGTTGGCGACGACATCTGGGTGTCGGGTGTTTTGGGTGCGGCCGATATTGCCTGTCGGATGCTCGCGGGCGAAATCCCGCTTAATACCGAACTCTTGCAGGCGACGCGCGGGGCGCTCGAGTGGCCCACGCCTCGCGTTGCATTGGGCCAACAGATGCGCGCGCATGCCCATGCTGCGATTGATGTGTCAGATGGCCTGTTGCAAGATCTTGGGCATATCCTTGTCGCGAGTGGTGTCGGTGCAGAGTTGTACGAACCGCGCTTGCCTCTGTCCCCCGCGTTAACTGGCCTACCTACGCGAACTCTGCCGCCCGAGGCGTTACGTCGTGCTGTGCTTGCAGGCGGTGATGTCTACGAACTTTGCTTTACTGCTGCGCCTGAGCAGCGCGCCACGCTTGAAACAATCGGCCAAACGCTCGGTGTTGCCCTGACTTGTATCGGTACGATTCGCAAAGAGTCAGGGTTAGTCGTTTATGATCAAGCCGGCATGGCGATCCCTGAGTTGCCCGGCGGTTTCGACCACTTTAGGCCTTGACTGTTGACGATGTCTTGTGCAGATGACTTCTGGCTTTGCATCTTGATCGCTTGTTGTTCTGACGACCTTAGGATTTAACCCACAATGACTGACGTTTCAAAAAGACATCGCACAAGTTGGCCCAAGGCGGCGTGGGTGTTTTCTGATCCGGGTCGTATGCTGATGTTTGGCATGGGCTCTGGTTTGTTACGGCCGGGCTCTGGCACGTGGGCAACGTTACTCGCTTGGTTGCTCTGGAGCGTCGCCTCGCCAGGTGTCAGCGATCTCTACATCGGTCTTTTTTTGCTGGTCTGTTTTATATACGGCTGTTGGGCTGCCGAGCGCGTAGCCAAGCAACTTGGCGTGCCCGACCACGTCGGCCTTGTCTGGGATGAGTTTGTGGCGTTCTGGTTGGTGCTGTGGCTCGTGCCCCAAAGCCTGCCCGCTCAAGCACTCGCTTTCGTGTTGTTTAGATTTTTTGATGTGGTCAAGCCCCCACCGATTCGGCAAGTCGATGCGCGTTTTAAAGGTGGCATTGGTGTGATGCTCGATGATCTCTTGGCCGCGGGTTACACGCTTTTAGTCATGGCGCTTGTGGTTCGGTTTGGCGTGACTCTGTAATTGGCTTCCATCTCTTTGCGTTTGTTATTCACGCGTTCACAGGTAAAAATATGTCAACACAGATCGATCAGTTAGCCACCGAACTCGGTGAGCTTCTTTTAAAACATAAAGGTCTACTGGCCACGGCCGAGTCTTGCACCGGTGGCTTGTTGTCTGGCGCCGCGACCGCGATCGCTGGCTCTAGCGCCTGGTTTGATCAAGGGTGGGTCACCTACAGTAACGCGGCTAAGCAAGCGCAGCTAGGCGTCACGCCACAAGCGCTGCTGCAGTTTGGCGCCGTCAGTGAAGAGGTTGCACGTCAGATGGCTGTGGGGGTGTTAAACATGGCGCCACGCGCCACGCTAGCCTTGACAACCACAGGCATTGCGGGCCCCGGTGGCGGCTCGCCTGGTAAGCCGGTGGGCTTGGTCTGGTTTGGCTTTGCACAGCGCCGCCCCTCGGGGGTGGTGGTGCATGCGATTTCTAAAATATTTGAGGGCGATCGCAAAGCCGTACGTGAAGCGTCGGTGGCTTTCTCGTTGGCGACTGGGCAGATGCTGCTGAAAGAAACCTGAGTGTCTGACTGCAGCACTTGCCAGTGTGCGAACACTTTCCTCACCAGAGCGTTCATTGAGCAATCGGCGTTGAAGACTAGCGGATTGCTCAAGCCTCAGCGATGCGCGTTGATGTC
>JAIPCU010000097.1 GCA_021738045.1 Candidatus Methylopumilus sp.
TTGGGTGCCAAAAAGGCAAACCAAGTTGTGGATTCAAGCTCTGGAAACCCTAGCTCTTTTGTGCTCGGAACATCTGGCAACACGCTGGTGCGCGAGTCGGCCATAATCGCCAAGGCGCGCAAACGGCCATCTTTCACAAGACTGGCAATCGCCATCGTGCCCGGAAACACCGCCTGTAAGTCGCCACCGATTAAGTCTTTGTTCACCGCGGCTGGGCTGGTGTAAGGCACATGCACCATCTGCACGCCCGTTACCTTTTTGTACAGCTCTGCCGCAAGATGCCAAGAACTGCCGCTGCCGGTCGAGCCGAAATTCAGTTTGCCAGGATTTTTCTTGGCGTACTCAGTCAAATCGTTTAGTGACTTGATTGGCAATTTTGCATCCACTGCAATGACATTTGGAATCGACCCGATCAACACAATCGGCTCGAAGTCATTGATCGGATGAAAGGGCTTGGCCTTATACATCGTGACCGCAGAGATCAAGGTGCCTGGCCATGAAAATAAAAGCGTATAGCCATCGGGCTCAGCCTTGGCCGCAAAAGAGGCACCAACGTTTCCGTTTGCCCCCGGACGATTTTCAACAATAAACGTCCCGCCTAAGGCGCCACCTAATTCTTCGGCCATCAAACGGGCCAAGGGATCAGAACTACCGCCTGGTGCCGCAGGTACGATGACTTTCACTGGCCGCGCCGCCGGCCAAGTTTGCGCAAGGATAGTTGAACTGGCTCCCAGCAACGCCATCAAAAATACAGCCTTGGCAACATACGATCGTGACGGCTTGGTTCCTTGAGTGCTCATGTTGTCCCCTTTGAGTTTGTCTGAATTAGACTAAGATTTTTTATTCAATGGTAGTTTAAAAAACATAACAAATAAAAATGACTCTATCAAAAAAATCTGCGTATCAAACAGCTCAGTGATCGAGCGTTTGTATTGTTATTGACTTTGTCTTGTTATGACAGATGAATTGTTATGGCGGTTACGTCAATATATCGGCTTCAAAAAAACAAACGTGTGATCGCCGAATTCATACTGGCAGCGATTGAGTGTTTGCTGATTTGGCACGTACTCTTCAAATAATTTGTAATTTTTTGAATCGCGCACTTTGAAATCAACAAATTTGGCGCCATCGTTGTAACCCAGTACTAACAGGCCATTATCTTTCAGCAAGGCATGCGCCCCAGCCAAAAGCGCTTCGCAGTCTTGCAGCTGATTCATTCCAAAGCCGATCAAGCCGTTTGCAATGATTGCGTCAAAAGAGTGAGGCGCGTAGTGTTGCAACAGCTCGCCGGCTGACCCGATCGTATGATGACCCCGATTACCATAAATCGCTTTTTTGGGCTCAATGTCCATCGTCAACAAGTCGGCGTCTAGGCACTTAGGGTAATGCCAGCTGCGCTTATCTGTGCCTAAGAACAGGCAGCGAGCGCGGCCAGTCTGTTGCTTAAAACGCGCGTTGAGTAAAGCAAAAATCTGATTCTCAAGAAACAACCGATTTTCAGATTTCAACGGAAACTCAACGCCCAGAGTCACTGCGAGATGAGGCGATAACTTAAACAGCAATAGCTTAAGTTTCGTGACGAGTCGACTCATTCTCAATACTCCAGTGTGGCTTTAATCTTGTAATGTTATCCCGCTCGCGCGAATAAAACTTGCCCAACGGTCAAACTCTTTTTTGTTAAAGGCGACAAAATCTTCGACCGAACCACCCATCATCTTTGCACCGGCACCTTCAAATCTTTCGCGAACGTCAGGCAACTTCAGGATGGCATTAAACTCGGCGTTCATTTTATTGATGATGGCCGGAGGGGTTTTTGCCGGCGCCCAGATTCCATACCAAGCTGCGACATCAAACCCGGGGTAGCCACTTTCGGCGACCGTAGGAACGTTTGGCAGCGTCGGGATGCGATACGAGCTGCTCACGGCCAAGGGGCGCAGCGTTCCAGCTTTGATGTGTGGGGTTGAGGTTGCGACTCCATCAAAGCCAAACGTCACTTCACCAGCAAAGATTGCAGTCATTGCAGGGGCTCCGCCTTTGTACATCACTTCAATCACATCAATCTTGCTCATCAGCTTTAAAACATTAAAACTTAAACTCGGCGAGGCACCAATCCCTGTACTGGCGTGGCTCAGCTCACCTGGTTTCGCTTTTGCCGCGGCAATCAACTCGGCGATGGTCTTATACGGAGACTTTGAGGATACGACAAGCACGTTGGGCACTTCGGCTACGGTGGTAATCGCCGAAAAATCATCGAGCGGGTGATAAGACGGCTTCTTAGCCAACGCGTGATTCACAGCGTGCGTACCAAAGGTACCTAGGATAAAAGTGTAGCCATCCGGTGCACTTCTTGCGACAGCTAACGCTGCGATCGTGCCACCCGCACCAGCTCTGTTCTCAACGACAACCGATTGCCCCACGCGTTCAGATAATTTAACGGCCAGAGTACGAGCCAACACATCAGTCGTCCCCCCCGCCGGAAACGGAACAACGAGCTTGATCGGTTGATCAGGGTAAGCGGCCTGAGCCACTTCAAGTGAAGACATCAGCGTTAAGCTAATGAGTATTTTCTTTGTCAGGTCTTTCATATTGTCTCTAAATGTTGGATGGTTTTTATTGGAACAACACACTGTCTGCAGCTGTTTCTGGGATCTGGGCAATGTTTGCCCTCAACACCATCAGTCTTTGCGAATCACATTGGGCGTATTGTTCTGATGATTGGTGCCCAAAACGTACTCTATTATTACAAACACTGTCACGAGAGCGAGTTCGATCATAACGTGTAGGGTACTCGCGACACCACTAGGGATAAACCTACTCCTACCGGCCTACCAAATTTAATCGTGGCATGCAAGATCAAAGGCTATTTGGCTCGGTTAGTGTGGAGAGATCTCTTGCGCCTGCACCGCGCTGCGGTATAAAAGGGTGTTGCAGAGCTGCGCTATGTCAAAATATTGCAAACACCTTACCTTGAAGAACAGGGCGTTTTTCACCCAATATAACGACAAGTCAACCGAGAGACCTCATCATGCCGTTTTACGAAAAAGGTAGTACCAAAATCCATTACCGCGAAGTCGGCGCAGGCTTTCCGATGCTGATCTTGCCCGGTGGCGGCCTCAATGCCACCACCGCTTTTTGCACAACGACCTCACCGTTTGACCCGATGGAAGAATTTCGCGACAGCTATCGCTGCATCATCGCTGACTCGCGACACGCCAATCGCGGCTATTCGTCGGGCCCACTCGAATTGGATCGCCCTTGGGACGCTTACACCGATGATCAACTGGGCTTGATGGATCATCTGGGTATCGATAAGTTTTTGGTGATGGGCTTTTGTATCGGCGGTCCCTACATCTGGAATCTGCTCAAACGAGCGCCTGGGCGTGTTGTGGCGGCCATTCATGCACAGCCGAGTGGCTTTCGCCCAGAGATGCCTGAGCTGTTTCGAAGCGGTAACATGAAAGAGTGGGCACCTACACTTTGCCTACAGCGCCCTGAAGTCACCATGGAGAAGGCGCAGGCGTTTTTGACCAACATGTACACCAACCGAAGCGACTTTGTTTTTACTGTTGATCGCGATTTTGTACGCCAGTGCAAGACGCCAACCTTGGTGCTGCCTGATGACAGCGTGCATCATCCCTACGCCGTGGCTAAAGAGGTGGTCGACCTATGCCCAGGGGCAGAAGTCAGCATCTATCCATGGAAGCAACCCACGAGCCTGGTCCCCAAAGCGGTCGCGCATATTCGTGAGTTTCTAGCGAAGCACGCGCCGAAGTAAGCGAAAGCAGACAACTCAAGGTGGTCGCACCTCTTGCGACGCCTTGAAGTCGATTGGACCGAAAGCCTTGTTCGGTTAACCCGCCAGCAAGTGGCAACTCACCATGCGCCCTGAACCCAGCACAGTTTGTGCTGGAGCTTCAGTTTTACAGCGCTCGAGCGCGACGGGGCAGCGGGTGTGAAAATGACAGCCGCCTGGCCGCTTGATGGGGCTAGGCACATCGCCCTGCAACACCATGCGCTGTGTTTTTTTCTGTGGATCTGGTACCGGCACCGCTGATAACAAGGCCTTGGTGTACGGGTGCATCGGGTCTGCAAATAATTCGCGACGCTCTGCAAGCTCAACGATCTTACCAAGATACATCACCGCCACGCAGTGGGTCATGTGCTCGACAATGGCCAAGTCATGGCTAATAAATAGCAACGCTAAACCAAGTTCTTTCTGTAGATCTTGCAACAAGTTCACGATCTGCGCTTTCACAGATACGTCAAGCGCCGACACGGCCTCGTCGCAAATAATCAAGTCTGGATCAGCAGCCAAGGCGCGTGCGATACAAATACGTTGACGTTGCCCGCCAGAAAATTCGTGAGGCCAACGCCCCCCTGCGTCTTTACCTAGGCGAACTTTTTCTAACAGCTGCGCCACCTTTGAATCAATCTCGGCATCAGACTGCGCCAGACCAAAATTACGGATGGGCTCAGCGATGATGTCTTTCACCCGCATCCTGGGGTTCAAGCTTGAAAAAGGATCTTGAAAGATCACCTGAATGCGTTTGCGCAAAGGGCGTAACGTTGACGCGCTGAGTGAATCAATGCGCACACCATCTAACCAGACCTCGCCAGCGGTCAAATCAAACAGGCGCAAAATCGAACGACCCACCGTTGATTTTCCACAGCCCGACTCACCCACCAACGCTAGCGTTTCACCCTTGCGAATTGAAAACGAAACATCGTCAACAGCGTGCACGTGCCCTGTCACCTTGCTAAATAATCCCGTCTTGATTGGGAAAAACTTTTTCAGGTGGCGAACCTCGAGCAGCACGGGGTTTTCATTCTTAGACATCGCGTCACGATCAGTTAGGTTATTCATTGGCAAAGGCCACCTGGCCGGCAAAGTGGCACGCGACCAAATGTCCGTGTCCTTTATCTTGCATGGCAGGTGCAATTTCGAGACAAGGCTCTTTTGCGAGTGGGCAGCGCGAAGCAAACACACAGCCTTTAATCTTTTGCTTCAAGCTCGGCACCAGGCCCGGGATTTCTTTTAAGCGAGAGGTGTGACCCTCTAAAGACGCGCCCAGTTTGGGCACCGCACCGAGCAAGCCTTGTGTATAGGGATGCAAGGGGTGCGCAAACAGCTCACCAACGGGTGCTTCTTCAACTTTACGCCCGGCATACATCACCATGACGCGTTCGGCAACTTCAGCCACCACGCCCAGATCGTGCGTAATCAACACAATTGCAGCACCGATCTTATTTTTAAGATCGGCCATCAAGTCCAAGATCTGCGCCTGAATCGTCACATCAAGTGCCGTCGTTGGCTCATCGGCAATCAACAATCGTGGGTTACACGCCAACGCCATCGCGATCATCACCCGCTGACGCATTCCGCCCGATAATTGATGCGGATACTCGTTCAAGCGGCGCGGTGCCTCTGAAATCCCAACAAGGTCTAACATTTCGGTGGCACGCGCGTTAGCCTGCTGGCTGCTAATCGCTTGATGCAACAGTAAGGTTTCACGCAATTGACGGCCAATGGTGAGCACAGGATTCAAGCTCGTCATCGGCTCTTGAAAAATCATCGAGATCGCGTTGCCGCGAATCGACTGCATTTGTTTTTCAGACAGCGTTAATAAGTCTTGATCCATGAAACGGATCGAGCCAGCGATTTTTCCGGGCGGCTCAGAGATCAGCCGCAAAATTGACATTGCGGTGACCGACTTACCACAACCCGACTCGCCCACGATGGCGAGCGTCTCACCTTCATTGACTGAAAAACTGACACCATCCACCGCACGATTCACACCATCAGGGGTGCGAAAGTGGGTTTGCAAATTCTCGACTTCAAGCAAGGCCAAAAGAGTTCTCCAGTTAAGCTGACTTAGATTTACGCGGGTCTAGCACATCGCGAAATCCGTCACCTAACAAATTCACTGCCAACACCGTGAGTGATAAAAACACGGCCGGGAAAAAAATAATATATGGCTTAATCTGAAACAGCGTACGGCCGTCAGCCATGATGTTGCCCCATGAGGGGATGATCGGCGGCACACCGGCACCGATAAACGACAGAATCGATTCGGTGATCATGGCAGAGGCGCAAATATAAGTCGCCTGAACAGTCAAAGGTGCAAGCGTATTCGGCAAAATATGCCGCCAGATCAACATCGGCGTGCGGCAACCACAAGAGATCGCGGCATCAACATAGGGTTGCTCGCGCAGAGTCAACACCACACCACGCACTAAACGCGATACACGTGGGATCTCGGCAATCGTGATCGCAATGATCACGTTCTCAACGCTAGCACGCGTGAGCGCCATCAGTGCAATCGCCAACAAAATCGGCGGGATTGACATGAGGCCATCCATGATGCGCATAATGATTGAGTCTGCACGGCGGATCGTGCCAGAAACCAAACCGATCAGCAAACCACTGGCAGACGCCAGCAAGGCCACCGAAAAGCCAACCGTCAACGACACTCTGGCGCCATACAACACACGCGAATAAATATCACGACCGAACGCATCGGTGCCAAACCAGTTTTCCCAAGAGGGCTCGCGGTTGCGCTTAATCGGTTCGAGCGCGGTCGGGTCAACGGTGCCTAGCCATGGGGCCGCCACAGCCAAAAACAACATGCAAATCAATAACGCAAGACCAAAGGCAATGGTTGGGTTATTTAATAGAAACCCAACCCATCCAGTACGGATGCGTTTGGGAGGCAAAATATCAGGTAGCGCGGGTGCTGCAGCATAGGTAGTCATTAGTAGCGAATCCTGGGGTCAATCACGGTATAGATCACATCAACAAGCAAGTTCACCAAGACGTAAACAAAGCTGAACACCACCACCAAACCTTGAATCAGTGGGTAGTCGCGACGCACGATGGCATCAATGGTCAGACGGCCAAGCCCGGGGATTGCAAACACACTCTCGGTGACCACTGCGCCGCCGATCAGCAAAGCAATACCGATACCGATCACAGTCACCACCGGTACAGCGGCGTTTTTCAGCGCGTGCAAAAACAAGATCCCTGCTTGCCCCATGCCTTTCGCTTTGGCGGTGCGAATGTAATCTTGCGACAACACCTCGAGCATCGTGGCCCGTGTGATACGCGCAATCAAGGCGATGTAGACGAAACCCAAGGCAATCGAAGGCAACACCAAGGTTTCAAACCAAGGCCAAAAGCCCTTCGAAAAAGACACGTAGCCTTGAACCGGAAACCAATCAAGCTCAAGCGCTAAAAAATATGCCAGTAAATAACCGACCACGAATACCGGAACCGAAAAGCCAGCCACCGAAATCG
The DNA here is from genome assembly GCA_021738045.1 of Candidatus Methylopumilus sp. GTDB lineage: Bacteria > Pseudomonadota > Gammaproteobacteria > Burkholderiales > Burkholderiaceae_B > Zwartia. The sequence continues at coordinate 7,295 of JAIPCU010000097.1, forward strand.
CCATGATGCCGCGATCGATCCAGGTGCCTGATTTCCAGGCTGCGATCACACCAATTGGCACAGCCACGGTAATCGCAATAATCAGCGTCATCACCATGAGAGATAGGGTTGGCTCAACACGTTGCGCAATCAACTCTCGCACGGGCATGCCAGTAAACATCGAGGTACCAAGATCGCCCTGCAGCAGATTAAAGAACCACTCAGAAAACCGCACCAAGAAGGGTCTGTCCAGGCCAAGGCTTTTACGGATTTTTTCAACATCTTCAGGACTGGCCTGATCACCCGCAATCACAGCAGCCGGATCGCCCGGAGCAATGTAGAGCAAGCTAAACACAAAGAGCGCCACAATCATCATCACCGGGATGGTTGCAAAGACGCGTCTGGCAATATAACTAAACATAAATGTATTTGAATCCGTCAGGCAAAGCGAACCTTACGCAAAAGGTAAGGCGTCAAGCAAGTCGCTCAGCGGGCATCGAAGGATACACGCTGAGCGAAAACTTAAGCGAAGAGATTAAGTTTTTTTAACGCCTGCAAACCAAGGCAATGGGCCACCGACGATCCCGGTGACATTTTTACGCCAAGCTTGGTACGAGTAGAAGAAGCCCGTGGGGATGTAGACAACATCTTCCATGGCTGCTTTGTTAGTCGCGGCAATCGCGGCTTTTTCGGCCTCGAGATTAGGCGCTGCAAACCAGGCGTCAACACCTTTCTCAACATCCGCATTAGACGGCCAACCGAACCAGGCCTTCTCACCGTTGGCACGCACGCCCACGTTACCGGCAATCGTTGCGGTATCAGCACCAGCATGCCACGTATGGAACATGCTCCAACCACCTTTGCCGGGCTCGTTCTTCGAAGCACGACGCTGTCCAACCGTACCCCAGTCAGTCGCCACAAAGTCAACGGTCATTCCGATCTTTTTCAGGATGTCGGCGGTGATCTCGCCCATTGCCTTGGTGAAAGGATTATCTTGTGCGACCAAACAGGTGACCGGCTGGCCTTTGTAGCCGGCCTCTGCCAAGAGTTTCTTGGCGCCTTCAATATTGCCATTGCCTTTGAACATATCGCCACCGGCCTCTGAATAGAGTGCGGTGCCTGGGGTAAAGAAGCTCGGGCATTTTTTCCAGAGTTTTTCATCTGAGCCGACCACGGCCCGCATGTAGTTCTCTTGGTTGACGGCCATTTGCACGGCGCGACGGATTTTGACGTCGTTAAACGGCGCGTGCAGATGATTCAGGCGGAACGAACCAATGTTACCGAGCGGATCGGCGATATCGACCGAGATGTTGCGATTACGCTTGAGCAAGGGCACCAAGTCAGAAATCGGGCTTTCCCACCAATCGACTTCACCGTTCTGCAGCGCGGCTGAGGCGGTGGCGGGATCAGGCATGATGATCCATTCAATACGATCGAAATTGATGACTTTGCCACCAGAATACCAGTTGGTAGGCTCATTGCGCGGCTGATAATCGTTAAAGCGCTCAAACACGGCCAGTGCACCTGGTTTCCATTCGCTGCGGCCAAATTTCATTGGGCCAGATCCGATGTACTCTTCGATTTGTTTGAACGGGTCAGTTTTAGCAATGCGCTCGGGCATGATGAAACAGCACGGCGTACCGACTTTACCCAGCGCCAACATCATTTTTGGATACGGAGCAGAGAGCACCCACTTGAAGGTCGTATCATTGACTGCGACCAACTCTTTTTGCAGCGCTTTGAGCATCAGGCCCATTGGGTCACGTGCCGACCAACGCGTGATACTTGCCACACAGTCAACCGCACGCACGGGAGCGCCGTCATGAAACTTTAAGCCAGAGCGTAATTTAAACGTCCAGGTCAGGCCGTCGCTACTGACTTCTTCACTGTCGATCATCTGACGCTTAGGTACCAGCTTGTCGTCACAGCCGTACAGTGTGTCCCAAACCAATTGCGAGGCATTGCGGACCACATACTGCGTGCCCCAAATTGGGTCAAAGTTGGCCAGGTTGGCCTGTGGCACAAATTTAAGCACTCGGTTTGAGGCTTGTGAAAATGCTGGTGCCCCAATCACGCCGGTAGCGGCGAGACTCAAGCCAGCGGCGCCTTTCAACATATCGCGACGATTGAAATTCATAAATAACCCCTTGTGATTAAGAACGCTTCTTCTATTTAAGCTTAGAAAAACCAAGCAAAAAACATGCCTGATAAAAGCAACCGCCTATTAAGCAACCGCCTATTAAAATGACCAACTTGTTGGCTAACATTCACTAAAACTAAAAATCGACCCTCAACCCGAGCACTCGGGCCCTTGGCTAACCACCACAAAAACTCAAGCGACAACTCAAAAAATTAGCGACTGCGAGTTCGCACAACAAAAACGATAGCTAATTTTTATTTAGCCACGCAATCCAGACACTAAGCGAGTCTATCGCCTAGAATTGATAATAGCAATTTCTGTTTACCCTGACTTTTTGTCCCTTACACCTATCGCACTCGGAGCAAACCGATGAATACTCTTACGCGCCTAGCGCAACTCGCCCTCACCGCTGCGCTGACAACGGTTTCGTTCGCGGCCGCTGCACAGACTTATCCTGATAAGCCCATCAAGATTTTGATCCCCTTCCCCCCAGGTGGTGGAACCGACTTCGTCTCACGTATGGTGGGCACCAAACTCGGCGAACTGACGGGCTGGCAAATCGTGCTTGAAAACCGTCCGGGTGCCGGCGGAAACCTCGCTATTGAGGCAGCGTCAAAAGCACCCGCAGATGGCTACACCCTAGTGATGGGTCAAACAGACAACATGATGCTCGGCCCTTGGCTGTACACCAATCTATCGTATGACAGCGTGAAGAGCTTTGCCCCAGTGGTGCAGCTCTCAGTCACGCCTGCAGCCGTTGGCAGTGCAGCCAACTCAAGCATTAAAACCCCACAAGACTTAATCGCAAAGGGCAAAACGCCCGAAGGCTTGAAGTGGTCAACCGCCGGGGCAGGTACGCTTGGCCATATGGTTGGCGAAGATTTTAAAAAGCGTACCAACATTAATTTGCTGCAAGTACCCTATAAGGGTGCATCGCCCGCCATCACCGACGTGATGGGCGGTCAGGTCGATGTGTACATCGGCACGCTCGCGTCACTTGTCCCGCTCATGAAAAGCGGTAGGCTCACTGGGGTAGCCGTCACAACAGCAAAACGCTCGGTTGATTTTCCTGATATCCCAACGCTGGATGAAAGTGTCGCAAAAGGCATGGACTTCAGTATTTGGATGGGAATGTTCGCGCCTGCCGGCACCCCGCCAAACGTCATCGCTCTGTTAAACAAAGAAACGAACCGTGTCTTGCAATCGCCTGACCTCATCGAAAAGTTAAAAGCAGGCGGGGTCTCTGCGGGCGGCGGCACCTCGGAGTCGTTTGCCGAGTTTGTCAAAGCGGATTACGCCAAGTGGGGCGCCTTGGTGAAAGCGTCGGGGATCAAGCTCAACGACTAAATTCCGTTCAAAGCACCGC